>JBDQIL010000757.1:0-3282 GCA_040264415.1 Myxococcota bacterium | reverse complement strand
TCGAGGGAGAGGGCGCCGCCTTCGTGATCGACGCCGAGCCCTACTTCGAGCTGCTGCCGGGCGACGAGCGGGCGGTCGAGGTGCGGTTCACCCCCCCCACCGAGGGGTCGTGGAGCGGCGAGGTGCGGGTCAACTATGGCCTCGAGACCCTCGCCCTGTCGGGTCACGGCGCCGCACCGGTGGCCACGCTCGACGTGGTGGCCCCCGAGCCGGTCGCCTTCGGCTGCGAGAGCGTGGGGGAGCTGCGCATCGAAAATGAGGGCTCCGAGCCGCTGACGGTCTTGGGGATCGACGCGCTCGATCCGACGGTCTGGCAGGTCACCCACGACACGGACACGGTGCCAGCGGGCGGCGTCGCGCAGGCCGCGATCACCTTCGCCCCCCCCTGGACCGGCGACCCCGGGGGCCCACGCAACACCGTGGTCACCATCGAGACCGACGATCCCCAGCAGCCCCGGGTGCAGGTGCCCGTGCAGTCGCTGGTCTACGAGGGCGAGCAGGTGGTCGATCGCTTCGCATACGCCCCCGCCACCACCGCCGACCTGCTCTTCGTGGCCGACACCGACGGCGTCATGGGCCTGTACGTCGAGCGGTCCTTCGACGCCCTCGAGCCCCTCTTCGCCGCCCTGGACGAGGGCAACGTCGCCCACCACGCCGCCGCCCTCACCACCGGCGACACCTGCCCGGCCTCGAGCCCGTCGTGGGTGTCGTCAGAGACCAGCCGCTACACCCGGGCGCGCGCCCTGCAGGCGGCGCTGGGCGGCCCGGCCGACCCCACCGCCGCGCCCTTGCTCGTGCACGCAGCCACCGCCCTCGACCAGCAATCCGCCGGCTGCCTCGCCGGCCTCCTGCAATCCGACGCCCAGCTCCATATCGTTGTGATTTCCGGCCAGGCCGATGACAGCGGCGAGTCGGTCAGCCAGCTGGTCGGCCGCATCACCGACGCCGCGCCCGACGCTAGCCGCGTGGTGGTGAGCGCGATCATCGCCACGGGCAGCGCCGGCTGCGGCGGCGCCACCTACGGGGCGGGCCACGCCGAGGTGGCGCTCGAGACGGGCGGCGTGATCCTCGACCTCTGCCAACCAGACTGGGCCGGCGACTTCGAGCGCCTCGCGCAGGTCAGCACCCTGGCCGGACAGGGCGCCCTGACCCGCGCGCTCGAGCAGCACCCCCTGCCCGAGTCGATCACCGTTCGCATCGACGGCGCCACCTTCGACGGGTGGACCTGGGACGCCGCTGACAACGCCGTGGTCTTCGACGAGGCCACCGCACCAGACGCTGGCAGCGCCGTCGAGCTTCGCTACATGACCGCGGTGCCCTGCGAGCCCTGACCGGGCGCGCCCCCCGGGGGCCTGCTGAGGCCTCGCCCCGCGCGAGCGACGCGCCGCGCGGCGCTCAGCCGGGGTCGACCGGCCCGCCCTGGGCCTGCCAGGCGCGCCAGCCGCCGGCGAGCGACGCCACGCGGCGGTATCCCATGTCGTTCAGCGCAGCGGCCGCCAGAGCCGACCGGAACCCGCCGCCGCAGACCAGCACCAGGTCGGCGTCGAGATCCGGAAAGAGCCGCTCGACGTCCCGCTCGAGGACGCCCTTCGACAGCTGCACGGCGCCGGCGATCCGCCCCGAGGACCACTCGTGGGCCTCACGCACATCGACCACGTGGGGCGGATCGGGCTGGCCGAGGCGCGACACGAGGGTGGCCGCGTCGGTCTCGGTGATGCGGGCCCGAGCGGCCTCGACCAAGGCCAAGAAGCGGGGGTTGTGGTTCTTCACGGAGTCCTCCGGGGGTGCCGTCGAGCGGATGGCTGCGCCAAGCGGGTGGACGCATGATACGACGCGGCTCCGCATGAACCCGGGACGTTCGATGGAGCCCCTGGAGATCCTGATGGTCGAGGACGATGGGTCCGTTCTCGAGATCGTTCGGGAGTACCTCACCGTCGCCGGCCACCATGTCACGGCCACCGCCCGCGGCGCCGCCGCGCTGCGCCTGCTGGGCGAGAGCGGGCCTCGCTTCGACGCCGCCGTGATCGATTGGCACCTGCCAGGGATCAGCGGACGCGACGTCATCGACAGCTTTCACGAGCGTCACCCTCGCGCGGCCGTCCTCGTCTGCACGGGCTCCAGCGGTCGCGAGCTCGGCGGGGTGAATCAGAGCTTCGACGTGGTCTTCAAGCCGTTCTCGCTCCGCGACCTGAACGCCCGAATCGTGGCCGGCGTGGCCGACGTCCGGCGGCGGCATTCGATCTCGTGACACGGTGTGACACGTGGAACGCTTGCCACCCGGCCAGGAAAGCCGTAGGCTCTTGGTGAGCGGCGGGTTCCGCCCCGCCCAACCGATCAACTCCCCTCGCTGGATCTTGCTTGGCAATACGTCTCAGCGTCTCCTCCATCTTCATGCGGTGAGGTTTTAGTCGGGGGGAGTTCTTCGAGAACATCATCAGCCAGGCGCTCGACGCGTGGAACTCGACCCGGCCCTTCGGCCGGGTCGTTTGTGTTCGGGCCCGGCCGCGCTCCGCCACAGGCCGCCCTGCACTCCGAGCCGCGACCGATGCGGCGGAGCGCCCACCGCGCGCGGGACGCGGCGAGGCAGACGCGCAGCGAGCCGAGGCCGCCCCGGCGGCCGCACGGGGCCGACCCCAACCTCCACGAGCCCCGTCCGCTCGTTCGGCGGGGGCTAGTTCGGCGGGGGCGGCGCACCCGTTGGCGGCGGACCGCCGGCACCCTTTGGCGGAGGGCCACCCGGGCCGCCGCCCGGGGGGGGCGGGCCACCGGCGCCCGGCGGCGGGCCACCCTGAGCGCCTCCCTTCGGGCCGCCACCGCCACTCTCCTTGAGCAGCTCCCGGTGCAGGTGCGGTCGGCTGACCAGCACCCGACAGCGCTCGGCCAACGCCGCCTCTTCGATGCGATCGCAGTACTTGTAGGAGCTGGGGTCGACCTCACGGGTCACGGTGAGCCAGATGAAGTCGCGCACCCGCGGGTCGGAGACCTCGTCGGTGACGATGGCGACCCCGCGAGCGGGGTCGTCTTTGAAGACCGAAGGGGCGTGCCGGGCCCAGCACTCATCGGCGTCAGAGCCAGCGCTCAGCCCCTCGCAGTCGGCGGCCGAGGACCAGTCCTGGCCGCCGCCGCTGCACCCGACCGCCAAGGCCAGGAGCGAGGTGGCGAGGGCAGCCGTCGGGGCGGCGAAGGGGCGCATGAAGACTCCTGGTCGGCGGGAACCGCGGTGGCGGACGCCTGTCTTCCTTGCACGATCCCCCGCAGCCGTGCAAGGAGACGACGCTGGCC
>JBDQIL010000756.1:0-3284 GCA_040264415.1 Myxococcota bacterium | reverse complement strand
GGCGGGGCCCCTTCGCTTTGGTCGTGGGGGTAGAGACGGCGACCGGGCCCAGGTGCGGCTCTCGGATCCAGCGGCCGGCGCCCAGACGCTCACGGCGCTGGGCCTCTCGCCCGTCGAGGCCCCCGGCGGCGCCTGGGCGCTCGGAGACGGGTGGTCGGCGCGGGTCGACGGCGCCGACCTCGTGGTGTCCCGCGCCGACGCGGCGCCGGCCCCGCGGTCGGCCGCGCCGCTCCCGTCCGACCGGCGCGACGAGCCCGGGTGCCACGTGATCGCGCGGGTCGACGGCGAGCTGGGGGGAGAGCTCGGCGCCTTCCTGCCGGCCTCCACCGACCGCCCCATCGTCCTCCGAATGCAGCCCCCCCAGGCCCCTCCGAGCACCCTGTCGCGAACCCTGGGCGCGCCGGTGCCAGGGACCAGCGTGGCCCCGCCGTTCGTCGTGGTGACCATCGGTGTTCCCCTGCTCGACCTCGCCGCCGACCTCGCGGCGCGACCGGGCTCGAGCCTGCCTGTGCGACCCGAAGACCTCGATGAGCTGTCGCGAATGCTCCGCATCGACCCTGGGGTGACCGTGGCGGCCTGGCTCGAGGCGGGGGGCCTCAGCTACGCAGCGTCAGTCCCGATCTCGGGGGGACGCGGCCAAGATCTGCCCACCCGCGCCCTCACCCGCCGCCTCAAGCGCCGGCTGGCCAACGAGCCCGGGCTGGTGGTCTACCGTCGCGGGCGCGCCGGGCTGCGCATCGAGCCCCCCGGCAGAGCTCCGCTCGAGCTGGTGGTGCAGCCCGACCGCATCATCGTGGGCTCCGCCACCCGCGCGGTGACCGAGAGCGCTCAGGGGGTGGGCCAGCCGTGGGTGGGGCCTGAGCTCGCCCAGCTGGCCGCGCGCGCGCCCATCGTGCTCGAGACGCGCATGGACCAGACCCGCGCGCTTCAGGCGCCCCCGGGGGCGCTGCGGCTGGGGCTGCGATCCGACGGCCCGCACGTCGAGGTGCTCATCGACGGCGCCGACGACGGCGGGATGGTGCAGCAACTCATGTTCTTGGCGGGGATGGCCCAGCGCCTGCGCCGGCCCGACGGCGCCCCTACTCGGTGAGCGCCGGCGCGTCGCCGTCGTCGCACACCTCGACCGACCACACCCGCATGAAGCGGCCCTGCGCCGGTGAGGTGGCCGCGCGCCCGCGCAAGCGCACCCACGACGTCCAGGAGACCACCTGGGCGTCGTCGCCGTCGGCATGGGCCCCGATCTCAGCGTAGAGCAGGCCGTCGGCAGGCAGCCGCAGCACCTCGGCCTCACCGTCGTAGACCACGAAGTCGCCCGGGTCGGCCGAGGGGCTGGGCTCCCAGGGGAGCGGCCGCTCGAGCCACAGGGCGCCGTCCACGCTGAGGCGCTCCCGCTCGCTCGCGCCCGGCAGCAAGGCGTCGATCTCGAGGCGCCCGTCCACCGGCCCCTCCGGGAAGCCCGCGACGCCCACCGGTGGCAGCACCAGCTCGCTGGCGTCGCCGCCGTCGCGGTCGTCGAGGGTGAGGCCCAGCTCGACCCAGCCCGGCAGGCTGGGGCTGGCCCAGGTACCCAGCGGCTCTCCGGCCAGCGCCAGGTCGATGAGACAGCCCGGCAGGCCGTCGAGCCTGTGGGGGACGGGGCGGGCCGAGATTCGTCCGGCGATCCGGCGCTCCACCAAGCCGTCCTGGAGGACGGCTGTGCCCTCGAAGCGAGCCGGGGGGCCCTCGCATCGCAGCAGGCGATCGACCTCGGCCGCCGCCGCCGCGTCGTCGCCCAGCGCGGCCATCTCCTGCAGCTGCGGGCGCCACTCGGTCCAGTAGGCGACCGACCACCGCCGGCCGCGATCCTCGATCTCCCAGGGCTCGGCGTCGACCTCGGCGGGCGTGTCGAGGCTGGTCTCGTCGATGGTCAGCAGCGGGACCGCCACCGTGCGGAGGTGAGCCGGGTCCCAAGGCAGCCCGGTCGCGTCGAGGGTGGCCCGGCCCAGGTCGAGGAGCGCCTCGTGGCGACGGCAGCCGACCTCCGGTGCCGGCCGCACCAGCTCGAGCAGCGGCGCGGTCGCGGCGACCCCCTCCATGCCGAACGAGCCGTCGCTGTAATCGAGGAGCAGCGGCAAGGCGGGGTCGAGCACGCGGGCGTCGTCGGGGGTGGCCTCTTCGCTGGCGGCGGCCAGCGCTGCGTCCACCCACAGCAGGCGCCCGTCGGCGGTCGCGACCACCACGGCGTCGCCCAAGACCAGCGGCGGGTGGCTCAGCGGGCCGGTGGGGAGGGTCCAGTCCACCGTGTGCAGGCGCGCCGAGCCACACCGCAGCTCGCCCTCACGACTGGCGAAGCAGCGCAGATCGTCGAGGAGGTCGCCCCCCAGCGCGGCCTCTCTCGGGAGCGGGTCGTCGGCCCGGACCTCGCCGTCGCGGTCGACGGCGAGGAGGCGATCGCCGGTCCCGACCACCAGGCTGTGGGCGTCGTCTCGCAGCGTCACCCCCGCCGCTCGGCCGGCGGCGCCCGGCACCCGGACCGACCACTGGGGCCGGCCGGTGGCCGCGCCCAAGGCCACCAGCTCGCCCTGCTGATCGAGCGCGTAGATCCGCTCTCCGCCCCACCCGGACGCGAGCTGAGCGACGCTGTGGTCGAGCCGGGCCTGCCAAGCCGCCTGGTCGGGGCGGTCGAGGCGGAGCGCCCGGACATCTCTGCCGCGGACCACCGCGACCACGCCGGGAGACACGACGACCGGCGCCACCTCGTCGCTCGCCAGCCGGGTGCGCCACTGCGACCCCCCAGTGACCGAATCGAGCGCCTCAATCCGCCCGGCGCCCTCCCGCACGACCACTCTGCCTTGCGCAATATCCAGGATATTGGTGGCGCCGAGGTTGGTGCGAATCCGTCGCGCTGCCCCCGTAGCCAGCGCGACCACGACCACCTCACCGGGCCCGGTGATGGCGGCGATGTGGTCGGCGGACGCGGCGAGCCCCGGGCGCAGCGCGGCCGGCAGCGCCACCGACCAGCGCTCCGAGCCGGACTCGGCTTCGTGGTGGGTCCAGGTGCGGCCGTGCTCGACGAGGCGCGCGTGGGCGACCGGGGTGACGCTGCGGGCCGCCGCGCCGAGCTGACGGCTCCACGCCAGCCGGCGGTCGGGTGGCGCCCGGCGGCGGGTGCGCGGCTCGGCCGGGCTCCACCACGTGACCGTGGCCGCGATCTCGCCGCCCGGCGAGAAGGTGGACCACACGCCCGCCCGCTGCCCCGCCGTGTAGCGGCCCACCTGCTCGATGGCGCCGGCGCGGTCGTAGAG
>JBDQIL010000755.1:0-3286 GCA_040264415.1 Myxococcota bacterium | reverse complement strand
GGCCGGATGGTGGTCAGGGCCAGGGCCAAGAGCATGGCGCCGCCGGAGGTGGCGCCAGCGAGGAGGCGCCGGCGGAGGGGGACGCGGCGGGTGTGACGGGTGAACATGGGCGCTCCCGACCCTGGGGGAGCTCCGGTGTTCGTGGCGTCGGGAGCGTTCACGGCCTTCGGTCGAGGAGCACCTCGCGGGGGCGGCCGCGCAGGTTGTACTCGCTGGCCATGGCGGCGCCATAGGCGCCCGCGGTGGCCACCAACAGGACGTCGCCCTCGGTCGGAGCGACCAAGCGGCGGTCGTGGCCCAGGACGTCCCCCGTCTCGCAGATGGGGCCGACCACCTCGGCGTCGATCCACGGGCCGGCCTGATCGAGGCGGCTCAGGTTGACGATGCCGTGGTAGGCGCCGTACAGCGCGGGCCGGATGAGGGTGTGCATGCCCGCGTCGACGCCGACGTAGGTAGAGCGGCCCTTCTCCTTGAGCTGGGTGACCCGGGCCAGCAGGGCGCCGCTCTCGGCCACCACGAAGCGACCGGGCTCGAGCCACACCCGGTAGCCGGGGTGACGGGCGTGAAAGTCGGCCAGAGCGGCGTCGAGCGCGTCGAGGTCGAGGGGGGCTTGGCCGGGCTTCTCGGGCACTCCGAGGCCGCCGCCTAGGTCGAGCACCCGCGCGTCGGGGAACCACGCCTCTGCCGCTCGGACCAGCCGCTCGGCGGTCGCGGGCCAGGCAGAGGGGTCGCGCACGCCGCTCCCCACGTGGGCGTGAAGGCCCACCACGCGAACGCCGTGTCGCGCGGCCAGCTGCGCGGCGCGCTCGAGCTCGGCTGGCGGGACGCCGAACTTCGACCGCTCGCCTGCGGTGCGCACGTGGGCGTGGTGGCCGTGTCCCTTTCCGGGGTCCACCCGCAAGAAGACCGACTGGCCCGCGAGGAGGTCGCCCCAGTGTTCGAGGGGGTGGAGGTTGTCGAGGGTGACGCGCGCGCCCGTCTCGAAGCCGAAGGCGTAGTCTCCCCGCGGCGCGAAGTTGGGGGTGAAGAGCACCGGGGCCGCGGATCCGGACGCCTCGAGGATGCCCCTCGCCCGGCCGACTTCGCCGGGGCTCACGCACTCGAAGCCCAGCCCCTCCTCGGCGAGCAGCTGGAGCAGCGGCGGGAAGGGGTTCGCTTTGACGGCGAAGAGCACCTGCTCGACCGAGCGCAGCCCCCGCAGGGCCCGCGCGCGCGCCCGCAGGGTGTCGGCGTCGTAGGCGTAGACGGGGGTGCCCGCAGCCGCCACGTCGAGCAGCGCCGCGCGCCGCCCGCGCCACCACGCCGGCGGACCCGCCGCCTCGGCCGCTGGCGCCCCCATCAGCTCGGCCCACCGTGGCCCCACCGGCGCGGTGCCCTCGATCTCTTGGAGGAGCACGCCGTGCAGCTGGCTCACCAGCCGCGCCGCCTGATTGGCGTCGACCACCACGGTGAGGTTGAGGTCGCTGGCGGCCTGGCTCACGAGGTGGACCCGCTGCTCCTCGAACAGCTCGAAGACCCCGCCGAGCCGATGCAGGATCGACCGGATGCCCCGGCCGACCAGGCTGACCGACGCGCAGTCGCGCAAGACGGTGGGCTCGCAGAAGGCGCGCAGGCGGGCCTCGAGGCGGCCCAGGGCGCCCGCGTCGAGCAGGTTGGCCGACGCGTCGAGCGACACGGTCACGTTGGTCTCGGAGGTGGCCACCAGGTCGATGCTCAGGCCCTGCTCGGCGATGCACTGGGCCGCCCGCGCGAGGAAGCCGACCTGCTGCCACATGCCGACGGTCTCCATCGACACGAGCACCACGCCGCCGCGGCTGCTCACGGCCTTGACCCCCGCGACCCGCGTGGCGGCCGGGCCGATGGTGGTGCCTTCGACCTGGGGGCGGGGTGTGCACCGGATGACGATGGGCACGCCGTGCGCGCGGGCGGGGTGGATGCAGGCCGGATGCAGCACCTTCGCCCCGGTGGTCGCGATCTCCTGCGCCTCGGCGTAGTCGAGCTGGCGGAGCAGGCGGGCGCCAGGGACCGCGCGCGGGTTGGCGGTGAACATGCCCGGCACGTCGGTCCAGATCTCGCACCGCTCCGCCCCCAGGCGCGCAGCGAGCAGCGTGGCCGAGGTGTCGGAGCCCCCGCGGCCCAGCACCACCGTGTCGCCGGTCGCGCCCCGGGCCACGAAGCCCTGGGTGAGCAGCACGGGCTCGGGGCGGGCAGCGAGGCGCGCGGCCAGCGCGGGGTCGGCGTCGGGGGCGCAGCGCGCGCTCAGCCACTGGCGCTCGGCCAGCGCGTCCGGCTCGGCGGTCGCGGTGAGCAGGTCGCGCGCGTCGAGCCAGCCCACGTCGACGCCGCGGGCGCGCAGCAGGGCGGCGCCAAGCAGCGTGCTCAGGCGCTCGCCAGCGGCCAGCAGGCGGGCGCGCACCCGCGGGCTGAGCTCCTGCACCAGCTCGACCCCGCGCGCGAGCTGAGCGAGGTACGCGAGCTCGTCTGCGGCGGGTTTGGGCAGGGCCACTCCGGCCGCGCGGGCGAGGTCGGTGTGCCGCGCGCCGATGCCGTCGAGCACCGGCGCCGCCTCACCGCGCAGGGCGGCCGTACCCAGGGCGACCAGCTGGTCGGAGATCCCCGACAGCGCAGAGCAGACCAGCAGGGGGCGGCGGCCGGCGGCGAGGTGGGCTTGGGCCGCCTCGGCGATCGTGTCCCAGTGCTCGAGGTTGGCGACGCTGGTGCCGCCGAACTTGAGCACGACCCAGGGGGCAGGCGCGGTCATGGGACCCTCCGTGCGCGAGGCGCGGGCCTGTATTCCGCTGGCGGTCAGCGGGCGGCCGCCGCCACCAGCGCGGTCGCGGGGGGCGCGCCCCGCTCGACGAAGACCACCCGACCGCCGGGGTCGAGCAGGTACACCGTGCGGATGGTGCGCCCGAGGCCGCGCATGCGGGCGCCGAAGGGGCGGGCCACGGCGGCGCCCTCGTCCACCAGGATGGGGAAGGTGAAGCCGTAGCGGCTGGCGAAGCGGGCGTGGCTCTCGGCGCTGGCAGGGTTCACCCCCAGCGGCTGCACCCCGGCCGCCTCGAGGTCGGCGAGGTGGGCCTGGATGTCTTGGAGCTGCGCCGTACACCCGGGGGTGTCGTCGCCCGGGTAGAAGACGAGCGCTTGCCAGCCGTCGCCGCGGCCGTGCCGCTGCCCGAGGTGGTCGACCGCCGACCAGGTGGGGCTGAGGGCGCCCACGGGCAACAGGGGCGGGTGGAGCTGCCCCTTGATCGCGTTCTTGGCGGGGGAGGGGACGCGGTTGAGC
>JBDQIL010000754.1:0-3287 GCA_040264415.1 Myxococcota bacterium | reverse complement strand
GATCGAAGCGCCGATCGAGCCACGGGAAGCGCTCGCGCAGCTGGGCGCGGAGCGCCTTGTCTTGGTGCTCGGGCGAGACGAAGGGCGGGTTGCCGACCACCACCGGCACCGGCAGCGCCGGATCGAAGCCGCTGCGCAGGGTCAGGCGGGCGCCCGGCGCCGCGACGGCGGCCACGGCCAGCGCGCGCGGGTCGAGGTCGCCACCCTCGATCCGCTCGACCCCGGCCTCGCCCAACGCGACCAGGAAGGCCCCGGTGCCACAGGCCGGGTCGCGGCCCGCGGAGGGCGCCACGTCGCTGGCCGAGATCGCAGCGGCCACCACGGCGCGCGCCAGCGCCGGGGGGGTGTCCCAGGCGCCCCGCGCCCGACGGCCTCGGCGGTCCGGTGCCGGGTAGGGGGCTCCGCTGGCGACCTGCGCCACCGCCTGGGCGTGATCGGGCGCCACCGGTCGCAGCGCCACGGTGAGCCCGAGGTCGCGATCGGCCACCGCAGCCGCGCACCGCGCCAGCCGTCCGGCCTGGGCGACCACCGCCCACCCGTCGCCGCCGGCGTCGCGAACAGCGACGGCCGCTGCCCGAGAGGCAGCGGCCGCGTCATGACCCGCGCGCGATTCGCCCAACCAGGCGGAGAGCGCAGCGTGCATTGGGGGCTCAGAGGCCGGAGACGGTCCCAGCAGGCCAGTTGATGTTGGCGACGGGGACGTAGTCGTCTTCCATGCTCGACGTGAAGGTCTTGGTGCCGGTCCAGGCCAGCGAGCCGCCGATGTAGATGTTGACGGTGGCGGTGTTCGACGACGGCGAGTCGTTGGTCGAGTACTGGTAGTCGTGCACGTAGACGGTGAACGTGCCGTTCTCGGGCTGCTCGATGTTGACGTTCTCGGGGCCGGTGCCCGGGATGTCGTCGAGGTCGAGCGAGGGGTCGTCGGTGGAGACGCCCCAGGTGCCCCAGTCGAGGGTGCCGAAGCCGTAGTCGACGCAGTTGGCGTAGTAGCAGTCGTCGGTGCTCAGCAGCGATCCGCCGGGGCGGACCAGGTGCAGGTCGAGGTCGTCGTCGGAGTACTGCCAATACAGCTCGATCCAGAGGTTCTCGACCGGGATGGCCGTGAGCGTGGTCTCGCAGGGCTCGGAGGCGCGGCCGTCGGAGGTCTCGACGACGAGGCGACCCACGTAGTCGCCGGCCAGGTCGGCGTTGAACCCGCTCCGGTTGGCGCTCGAGCCAGACGGCATGTTGACGGCCGAGCCGGTGGGCTTGGACACCAGGCTCCACCGGTAGTTCACGATGGCCTGGCCTTCGGGATCGTAGGAGTCGCCGCCCTGCCAGGTCGCGTTCTCGACGATGGGGCGCACGCTCGCGGGGCTGACGCTGCACACCGCGATGGGGAGGTCGCTGGGCACCTCCGTGTCGTTCGTGTCGGTGCCCGGATCGCCAGACTCTTCAGCGGGATCGCCAGACTCGTACCAGTCGGGGGAATCTTCCTCTTCCTCGGGCGGATCCTCGTCACCCTTGTCGGCGGTGAGGTCGTAGTCGGTGACGCAGGCGGCGAGGCCGAACAGGAAGAGCAGGGCGGAGCGGCTCATAGAACCTCCAGGAGTACGCGTGATGCATCTATGTACGACTTTCCGGCGACCCGCAAGCGACAGGTCTGAAACAGCTCGTCCACGCATGGATGACGCGCCTAACCTGTTCGCTGTGGGTGAACCCACGGCCGCGCAGACGGGCCGGCCCACGATCGCCACGGTCTCGGCGCCCTGAGCCGTCGGTCGCGGCGAGGATCGCCTGCGCCAGGGCATCTGTGTCGTCGGGCGCCGCCAACCAGCCCACCGCTTCGTCCACCAGCTCCGGGACCCCGCTGATCGGACAGGTCACCACGGGGCGCCGGGCAGCCAGCGCCTCCATGAGCACCACCGGAACTCCATCCTGGTCACCGTCCGGGGCCCGGCGGCAGGGCAACACCACGGCGTTGGCGCGCGCCAGGGCGGCCCGCACCGCCGGTCGCGGTTGCAGACCGGTCGCACGCACGCGAGCGGGCCAGCTGGGGCGAACCGCGTCGGAGATCACTTCGAGCCGGGCGTCGGACGGGGCCGCTGCCCAAGCGTCGAGCAGCAGGTCGAGCCCCTTCTTGGGCACGTCGCGGCCGACGAAGAGGGCCCGCAGCGGGCCGTCCGGGGGCGCCGGCAGCGACGCGAAGTCGGCGAGACGGGGCCCACAGCGCACCAGCTCGGCGGCGTGCCCCCGGTCGGCCAGCAGCAGCCGGTGGTGCTCGGCCACCGTAAAGACGCGCGCTGCACCAGCCAGCACGGCGTCGAATGAGGGCCGCGGCTTGAAGAGATCGACGGCGTGGACGGTCACCGTGTAGGGCAGCCCGTGGTCGCGGTGGAGCGCCCAAGCCAGCTCGGCCGCCTCGCCAGCGAAGTGAACGTGCACCCCGTCGAATGTGCGCGCGTGGGCGGCGAGTGCGGGCCGCCGGGCGGCGTCTGGGGGGCGCTGCCAGGCGGCGAGCTGGCGGGCGGACGGGGAGCGGGGCGCCCGCAGGCGGGCGAGCCGGGCCCGCGGCACCTCGAAGACAGGCACGCCCGGAACCGGCTCGGCGATCGCGCTGTCCGCTCGCGTGCCGAGGCTCGCGACCTCGACGCGGATGCCGGCCTCGGCCACGCCGCGCAGCTCGTCTGCCACGAAGGTCTCGGTGAGCGCCGGGAAGTAGCGCGCCAGGTACAGCACCCTCATCCGAGCTCCGGGAGACGGGCGAAGACGGCGTCGAGGTCGGCGGCGCGGTCGCCCCAGCTTCGCACGACGGGCGGCGGCGCGGCGGCGGCGGCGGCGGACCGCACCGCGGCGACAAGGCTGTCGGGGTCGCCCGGCTGATAGCGGTGCATCGGGCGGCCGGTGTGCGCCGCGATCTCGTCGATGGTGGGCAGATCAGGGGCGACGATGGGCCGGCCCACCGCGAGCGCGTCCCACAGCTTGAGGGGAGAGGTCAGCTGCCGCCCGAAGGGGTTGTCGGCCAGGGGGACCAGCACGGCGCGGGCGGCGCCGAGCGTGGCGGCCACCTGCGAGTGCGGCACCGGCGGTCGCAGGATGAGGTTGGCGGTGGGCGGTGTGGCGGCCCGTTCGGCTTCCGTTCCGCCGATCCAGACGAGGGGCAGCGGCAGGCGCGGGGCCGCCGCGCAGATGGCCGCGACCCCCTTGTAGGCTCGGAGGCTGCCCACACACCGCAGCTCCCCCGAGTCGTCCACGGAGACCGGGCGGGCCGCCGTGCCGTTGTGAATGGCCTGCTGCAGGGTCGGAAG
>JBDQIL010000753.1:0-3287 GCA_040264415.1 Myxococcota bacterium | reverse complement strand
GTTGCCGTTGGGGCGGCTCCGCCAGAGGTCCACGGCGTTGAGGGCGGCCCAGCGGTCGGGGCAGCCGAGCGCGCCCAGGCCCGCCTGGCCGCTGCGGCTCTCCAAGATGCGGTGCAGCTCGGGCGCGGCTAGGGCGAGGCCGCCGCCATCGCCGGCGGCGATGGCGAGCGCCCTGCGGCTCCATCGGGCCTCGACGGCGGGCCCCAGCACGAGCGTCACCCCGAGCGGCGCGAGCAGCAGCAAGCCGGGCGGGTAGATGGTGGCGGCCAAGGCGCCCATCGCGGCAGCCAGGGTCGCCCACCCGACCGCCGCCCGCGATCGTCGCGCCCCCAGCGCAGAGACCAGCCCGGCCAGCGCGAGGGCGCCGATCCCGAGCCAGACCGCGTTCATGCGCGCCATCACGAGGTCTTTCCAGACCGGACGGCACAAGATGGCCAGGCAGCCTGCCGCGACGGTGCCCAGTCCTCGTGCCCCCAGGCTGCGGGCCAGGGCCGCGCCGCCGAGCCCGTTGACCAGCAGGGCCAGGGCCTGCGCCGCCCCCCACTGTCGCGGCCACCCGAGCAGCCACCCCAGGGGCGCGGCGAGCACGGCGTCCATCACCGCGGGGAACTCCGCCGACGTGGGGTGCGGTCGGGGGTGGTTGAGCTGGGAGAGGGTCTGCAGGTCCCAGCCGCTCACGAGCGCGCGGCTGGCGAAGTCGTAGAACCAGGCGCTCACGACGTTGTCGGTGGTGAGCTTGCCGGCGAACGCGTGGGTGTCGGTCCAGGCGAGCAGCGGCCACGCGCTCCACAGCCAGAAGGCCAGGACCGCGAGCCAGGGCCAGAGGCGAGCCCACGGGCCGCGACGGGGTGCGGGGTTCGAGCCGCCAGCCATGGGCCTCCTGCGGGCCGAGCCTATCCGACGGCGCCCGTCGGTGGCCCCGCGCTGCTACCCTGCGGGCCCCCGCCGCTGTGGAGACCATGCGCCCGCTGCTCCTCTTGTTGCTCGCCGCCTGCGCGGGCGCGCCGCCGCCTGCCGGCCCGGACGCCCGCGGCGTGCTCGACCTCGACGGCGCCTTCGAGACCCGGCCGTGGGCCAGCGACCGGGGTGCGATGCGGCCGGGCCCCATCGAGCTGCGGGCGGCCTTCACCTTGCCCGACGCGCGCGTGGGCGCGGGCAGCGCGCTTGAGCTGGAGGGCCTCTGGTGGCGGGCAGCCGTCACCGTCAACGGCGTCACGATGCCGCCGGTCACCGGTGGAAACGCGACCGCGATCGTGCCCGTGGGGGCGGCCTTGCGGCCCGGCCGCAACGAGCTCACGGTGCGCCTCTCGCCGCCCACCACCGAGATGCCCATCGAGACCGGCGGTGGCCTGGCGAGCTCGTCCTTCCACCGGGACCGCGCCACCCTGCAGGTGGCCCCGCGCCTGGTGCTGCGCCCCGCCGCCCACGTGGCCTGGGCCACGCTTCGGGCCGAGGGCGCCTCGGTGGTGCCGGTGGCGCAGGTGTCGGGCGCGCCAGCGGGCGCGGTGGTGGACTTCTCGGTCGTGGGCCCATCGGGGCCGGTGGCGCTGGGTGCGGCAGCGGTGGGCCCCGACGGTCGGGTGGCGGCCCCGGCGGTCGCCTGGGACCTGGAGCGCTGGGCCCCGGGCGCCCCCGCCCTGTACCCGCTGCTCGCGCGCCTGCGCGATCCTGGCGGCGCCGACCTCGACCAGCTCTCCGCCCGCGTGGGCGTGCGGTCGGTCTCGGTCGAGGCCGGCGCGATCCACATCAACGGCGCGCCGCACCGCCTGGTGGGCGCGCGGGTCACCAACCGCCCCGACCTGGGCTCGATGCCCGAGCGCCTCGCCGCCTTGCTGCCCGCCGGGATCAACGCCCTCGAGATCCATGGCGAGCTGCCGCGGTCGAGCTGGCTCGATCTCGCCGACGAGGTGGGGCTGCCGGTGGTGGTGGTGCCCCGCTGCGTGGGGCGCACCCGCCGCGGGTCCCGGGCCACGCCGGCCGCCCTCGCGCTGCAGCAGACCCAGGACGACCGGTTCGTGGCCGATCTCACCGATCGGCCGAGCGTCTTGATGTGGGTGGGCGAGGGGCCCTCCCCCCGCTCGCAGCAGGGTCAGGCCACGCCCTTGGTGATGTGGACCGACCACCTCCTCCAGGATCCGCTTCAGCGGCCCGTCGTGCAGTACCACCTGCCCGACCGCTTCCTGCAGACCCGGCCCCCGGGCCCCGACGGCGTGGTCCATCACTCCTGCGAGCGTGAGCCGTGCAAGGGCGCGTGGCTCGTCGAGGTGACCTGGGAGGGGCCCACGGTGCCCGCCATGTGGCCGGCGATGGCGACCGCCTTCGAGCAGAGCATCGGCGTGGGCGCCGTGGGCGGGGTGGTGCCCACGCCGGAGCGGCACGACGTGGCCAACTGGGCGGCCGCCTTCACGCCGGTCACCGCGGCGGTCGGCGCCTCGCCCCTCACCCCCGACGGGCACCGAGCCGCGTCGGTCGTCACCGTGCGGGGCGCGCCGCCCGGCGAGACAGCGTGGCTGTCGGCGCCCGCTGCTGGCGCGGTGGGGGCGGTCGTCGCTGCCGACGGCACCGCCACCCTGTCGCTGTGGCACGAGGGCGCGGCCACGCTTCAGGTGGGCGCCCGCTCGCAGTCGCTGTCCCTCCAGGCGGGCACCTGGGCCGGCCTGGCGCGGTCGGGTGGCGTCACCGCTGTCGATCTCGCCGATCGGTGAGGCCGAGGGGCTCAGCGCCCGGTGTCGCGGCGCTCTGACGACTCGAACGACGCCATCTCGATGGACGGCCGCAGGCGGTAGCCGTGCGGCGTCTGCACGACGCTCTCCAGGGCGTCGAAGTCGAGGATCATCTCGTGGTGCTGGTCGGCCTCGATCCAGAAGTGGGCGTCGATCGGGACCCCCGCGTCGGGCGGCATGGGGAGCTTGATCTCCTCGCCGTCCACCACCACCGCGACGTCGTCGAGCTCCAGTCGGAGCTGGTCGTAGCCTCCGGCCGCCACCGCTCCGTCCAAGAGGGTGACCGAGCGTCCGTCCTGCAGCGCGAGCAGATCGAATGAGATGGCCTCTTGCGACAGCGTGTGCCACCGGGGCTGGAGCGCCCCGCTGTTGGCCTCCCGGGCCTCCACCCGGGTGATGGTCACCGGCATGGCCTCGAGGTCGATGGGAGCGTCGTGGAGCGTCATCGTCATGCTGCCGCGGTCGCCGTCCCGGCCCATGGGGCTGCTGGCCAGCCCCTCGCCCTCATGGGTGTCGGCGTCGTCGCCCCCGGTGTCGTGGCCGTCGGGGGCGGCGGCCCAGGCG
>JBDQIL010000752.1:0-3291 GCA_040264415.1 Myxococcota bacterium | reverse complement strand
CTTGTGCACCAGCAGGCGCTCGATCACCTTCTCGTGGCCCGGCACCGACAGCGAGGCGAGCACCAGGTCAGGCCGCAGGGCCGCCACCCGATCGGCGTCCACGTCGAGATCCCGCCCCACGCGCGACAGCCGCTCGACCACAGCGGGGGGGTGGTCGCTGTGATCGTCGCAGCCCACCAGCAGATCGCCGCAGCCCAGTGCACAGACGATCTCGGTGTTGCTGCAGGTGAGGCTCACGACCCGCATCCGGGCTCCAGCGGTCGGGGAGGGAGACCGGCGCCCGAAGGCGCCGCCCCCCTGGTATAAACCGGCATCGGCCGACCCCGGAGTTCCCCGTGCTGTCCCTGCTTCTGCTCGCCGCCGCCACGACCCCCTCGGCCGACGCCGCGGCCTACTACTTCAACGGGGCCGGCCTGCGCGGCATGTCCCGCGCGGGCGCCTTCGTGGCCGGCGTCGACGACCTGTCGGCCCAGTACTACAACCCCGCCGGCCTGAGCCGCCTGAACCGGCCCCAGGTCTACATCAACATGAGCTTCGTCAAGCAGCCGGTGCAGTTCACCCGCACCGACTACGACGACGCCGGCGGCGTGCGGCGGACCTTCGACGAGGTGCAGAACGAGGCGCCGGTGATGCCCATCCCGCAGTTCGCGGTGGGCCACCACTTCGGCCTCAAGAACACCTATGTGGCGCTGGGCTTCCACCCGCCCTTCGCGCCCCAGCTCGACTACCCCGAGCGCGGCGCCCAGCGGTACTCCCTGCAAGACTCGCTGGTGCTGCAGTGGTACGCGGGCCCGAGCGTCTCGCAGAAGGTGCTGCCATGGCTCACCGTCGGCGCGGGCGTGTTCTGGTCACCGGTCAACGCCAGCCAGACCCTCGACATCATGGTGTGCCGCGACGAGCAGCCCGATGGCCAGACCACCCGCTGTGCCACCGACTTCTCGGACGGCTCGACCATGGCGCAGGTCTACGGCGCCGACCAGACCCCCGAGCAGCGCGAAGACCAGTACGCCCGCGAGTCCGACGCCACGGTCGGCGTCAACATGTGGGACTGGAACAACATCACCTGGAACGCCGGCGTGCTCGCCGAGCCCACCGACTGGCTGGCCATCGGGTTGTCGGTCAAGCCGGCCATGAAGGTCTCGGGCAAGGGCTCGCTCGACATCGGCTTCGGCGATGAGCACTGGCTGGTCGGCGGCGCCGAGACCTTCCCCTTCCCGTCCATCATCCTGGGCAAGGAGTTCTCCGACGACGACGTCACGGTGAACCTCACCTTGCCGTGGGTCTTCAGCGGCGGCGTCCAGGTGCAGCCGGTGGATCGGGTGAAGGTGGAGGTCGACGCGGTCTGGCAGCGCTGGAACGTCACCCAGGAGATCCTGGTCACCGACGTCAACGCGACCATCACCGACAACCCCGATGACGACACCAACACCGAAGACCTCAAGGTCGAAGACGACATCGTGCTGCCGGCCAACTACCAGGACACCTGGACCCTCTCGCTGGGCGGCGACGTCAAGATCCTCGACCAGCTCGTGGTGCGGGCGGGCGGCTACTACGAGCAGACCGCGGTGCCCGGCTCCACCCAGACCGTGTCGGTCGTAGACGGCGAGAAGATCGGCTACGGCTTTGGGGTCACGGGCCGCCCGGCCAAGCGCTGGGCCATCGAGGGCGCCTTCTCGCAGACCTTCATCGCCGAGCGCGACATCAAGGACTCGACCGCGGTTCGCCAGGAGATCCCGGTCGATCTGCAGGCCGCGCTGGCGGGCAACATCGAGGCCAACCTGGTGCCCGGCGCCGTGGTGGGCAACGGCAAGTTCAGCTCGCAGATGATGTACTTCAGCTTCGGCGTCACTCACTACTTCGGCACGGGCAAGCGCAAGCTCTGAGCCGGGCCTGACGGCCCCGACGGTCGGACGCTCCGTCGAAGGGCTCGGGCGCTCAGTCGAAGGGCGTCTGGTCGGGGAACTCGAACTGACCGAGCGCCTCGAAGGACGGCGGCTCGGCGGTGTCTTCCGAGGCTTCGGCCGGCACGAAGGCCGCGCCGCCGGTCCAGGTCGAGCCGCCGGGGTGCCGCAGCGTGACGCGCAGCAGCACGTCGGGCCACTCGCTCTCGGTGAAGACCTCGGGCCGCCGGCTGCCGCCGAGGGTGTTGGCCCGGTTCTCGTACTCGAAGGAGGCCTCGTTGATGAAGGTGGCCACCACCTGCACGGTGCCCGACTCGACGATGGCGCCGTCGTCGGTGGCCAGCGAGAAGGGAGTGTTGAAGCGGTAGGCCGGCGGGCAATCCTCTGGGCCGCCCTCGTCGGCTGGGGTGCGCTCGACCAGCTCGAGGTTCCACGCGTCGTTGGTGAAGGTCATGGTCACCGGCTGCGAGCCGCCGTCCTCGCCCGACAGGGTGCCGGTCCAGGTGCCGCCCACCGACACCATCACCGCCCGGATGCTGAAGTCGAAGCCGCCGGCCGAGACGTCCATCGAGTCGACCGCGGTGGTGGACACGTCGTCGCACTTCACCTCAGTGGCCCCCCCATCGCCGCCATCGGCCCCGTCGGCGGAGCCATCGGCCCCGTCGGCCGCCCCGTCGGCTCCGTCGGCCGCGCCGTCGGCCCCGTCAGCCGCGCCGTCGGCCCCGTCGCTCGCGCCGTCTGTGGTGTCGGCGGTACCGTCGGTGCCGCTCGCGCCATCGTCGGCCTTGTCGCCGCAGGACAGGGTGGTGAGCAGGGCGGCACAGAGGAGGGGCAGGCGAGACATGGAGGCTCCAGCCAGAGGGGCGCCTCGACCATACCGCCGCCGCCGGAGCGACTCCACACCGCCTCGCGAACAGATGGCAAAGTCCGCCTGCTCAGCCCTCGACGACCCGCTCGACCGTGGGTGCCAGCCCGCGCCACCGGCCCGTGACCTGCACCGCCCCCGCGGCGTCGGTGTCGAGGTCGATGCGCCCCAGCGGCGTGGGGAGATCGCGGGCGAAGGCGATGCCCGGCAGCACGCGCAGCCGACCACGCCCCACCTGCACCCGGTCGAGCACGAGGAGCGTGAAGAGGGCGGCCGACAGCAGGTCGTCGCCGTCGCCGAGGGCGCCCCGGGCGGGGTGCCGCGCGGTGGGGAGCGCGCCGGTGGACGAGGCCAGGGCCGCCACCGTGCCCACCGCGTCGAGGGCGGGGTCCTCGCGGCCCTCGACCGCCACCAGCAGGGCGGTCGCGGCCACATGGGCGCCGCCGTGCAAGAGGACGCCGCCGCCGTGCCAGTGGTGGGCGCGGATGGCGGCGGCGGTCGCGCACGCGCCCGGGTGGTCGGCTG
>JBDQIL010000751.1:0-3292 GCA_040264415.1 Myxococcota bacterium | reverse complement strand
CCCCCTGCGTCATCGGCAACCAGATCCTCATTCGCGGCACGCTGGTTGGCGAGGAAGATCTGATCGTCGAGGGCCGGATCGAAGGCGCGATCACCCTCGCTGGCCACCTCACCGTGGCTACGGCGGGCATCGTCGAAGCCAACCTCGACGGGTGTGGCCGACCCAGTCGCGACGGGCAGACCGCCCGACGGGCGAGGCTGCGGCAGGGTGACTCGGCTCACGCGCGCCTGCAGCGTGGGCACCGGGCGCCGCCTCGTCTGTCTTGGCCGACGGGTCGCCACGAGCAGCCGGTGGGTGAGGGTACCCCCAACGACACCGATCGCAGCTGTGATGGCCAGCAAGGTGAGCGGATCCACCGGTACCTCCTCGTCGGGTGCATCGTAGAGCGACTCGCCAGACCGGCTCGGTTCGGGGGATAATCGGGTTGATGTGGATCTTCGCCATCGCCGCTGCACAGGCCGCGCCTCAGCTCGCCTCGGTCGGCGAGCGGGTCGATCTCGATCTGCCCGGCCGGCACGCGCGCCCGTTTCTGGACGCCGAGGGCCAATGGTGGCTGGGATTCGGCCGCAGCGGCTCATTTCATGCGGTCCCCCTCGACCCCGACGGCGCGGTCGAGCGCGAGGCACAGCGCACGCTGGTCCGCCTCGACGACGGCGTCGATCACGGTCTGGCGGCCTGCCCCGACGGCGGATGGCTGCACGTCGCTTCGCGGCACGGCGCCGAACGCGACGACAGCGCGATCGCCACGCGCCTGGACGCGGACGGCGCCCAGCGCGCGCAGCGCGCGGTGGTCACCAACAGCACCACCCTCGCCACAAACGATATGGCGGTGGTCTGTGGCGAGGGGCTCGAGGCCGTGGGCTTCGCCCAGCGTGGCGTGAAGGGGGAGGGGGGTGACGAGGGCGACTGGTTGTTCCTGCTCGACGACGCCTTCTTCTCCGGCGCCCCTCCCGAGCAGGTGGACCTCTCGGAGTCGACCCGAATCACCGGCAACGCGCTCGACTGGTCGCCCGACCCAGGGCGGCTGCTGGTGTTCGGGATGGAGCGGGACATCGGACTCCGCGTCGCCGAATTCGGCCCCGAGCTCGGCTTCGTGACACACCACGACGCCCCGGCCATGCCGCCCGCGCCGGCGGTGGGCTGGTGGTCTCAGGGCGTCGCTCGCTATGACGACCACGTCCTCGTGGTGCACATGATGGGCGACCCGACGACACCGTGGAACCTGGACACGGGAGACGTCGGGCTGGCGGTGCTCGACAGCGACCTGAAGGTCGTCTCCCACCATCAGCTCACGCAAGTCCCCCCCCCTGATGGCGCGATGCGCCCCTCCATCGCTGTTCAAGGCGACCGGGCCGTGGTGACCTTCGACGTGGGCGGCGACATCCAAATGGTCACGGTCACGCTCGAGCCTTCGACAGCAGCAGACGGCGGTGAAGGAGGCGACGGAGCGAGCGGTCACGACGACCCCAGCCCCGACGCGTCGGGCGCCGACACCGCCATCGCCTCGCGCGGAGACGCGTCGAGCGCGTGCAGCTGCGACACCGGGGCGCTGGGCGCTGCGGTGTGGTGCCTCCCGGTCCTCGCCTGGCGAAGGCGAAGGCGACGGTAGCGGGCCGCGCGCCACGCCCCCGGCTGCTCCGACCGCGCGACATCCACAGCAAAGAGAAGCGCCCGACCCTTTCGGGCCGGGCGCTGGTTTTGGTTGGCCGGCTGGCTCCCCTTCAGAGTCTCTCGCTCGCGCCTCTCGGCGCATCACCGTCGCCGACTCCGCCCTCCATGGGCTTGTCGGGGTCTTCAAGGGCGCGGACCGTGGTGCTGACGGGAACGAATGTTCCGGTTCGATTGCTCGATGCCAGCCCCTCGCTCTGCGCGTCGCGGGGTTGCGGATGGTTGGCCTTCTCCGCGGGACCTCCTTGACCTTTGCCGCGACCCGGCGGATGCCGAGTGCGGGGGCCTTCGAGGCTCGTCCCTGCTCTGCGTGCCCTGGATCGATTCTTCCAGGGCCGCGTCCTTCTTGACCTTCGATGCTCCTTCGAGGACGGCAACTTGGTGGCCGCCCAGGTCGGGCTTCGGTGCGCGGCTCGTCTCCGTCCGCGGGTCCGGGCCAGCTCTCGCCGGTCGGTGTCCGCGCTCGGTCGAGCGCTCTCTCTTGGGGTTTGCCAGGGTGTGACAGGTCGCTGCGCTGGTCTCCCAGCTGCGAGCTCCACGGTGTCCTCTCCATCGACATACACGCCGCGTGGGTTGTCCTCTGCTTCGCCGCCGTCGCCTTGCCAGGCTCTGGGGGCTGCACCCGAGGGTGCTCGAAGCTCGGCGGGCCACACTGCTCTTCCGTTGATGCGTCCGTCTCCATCTCTGGAGGGGGCGTCTCACCGGGGCTCCAGTGCTCCCGGCAGGGGCCAGCCAGGCCCACTGCACACACCGCTCATGCCGTTTCTCACGGCTTCAGCGGCTCGATCCGCGCGTCGCGCTGCAGGCTTGTTGCATCCTGCAGCCGATCTTGAGGTTCACGGAGTTTTCTCGCCGCGCCCCGTCGCCTCGTCGCTTCTTGAGAGATCAATCCCAGTCGTCGTCGCGGTCTCGGTGGCGGACGGGTCCTCCCCGTGCCGTCATGCCCTTCGAAGCGTTCCCCCTGCTCATAGCCATCCGTCGCCGCGCAGCGCTCTCGCACTGTACGTCGCCGTTGACGCCCGACCTCATGCGGCCTCCGTCGATCCCTCGCGCAAGCGCGGGTCTCTCTGGGGCTGCTTCACGGCCATGCTTGCCTTCTCGTCGTTGCGTCTCTCGCCGTCTCCGCCGTCGCGTCCGTCTCCCGGTGAAGGGTGACGGCCGACTGCGGCCTGAGCGAGGTCTGCCGACCTCAAGGCTTGTCGCCACGAGCAGGTCCGTTGCGAATCCGACGTGTTTCCACTTCGACTTCGCCCGATGCTCCCTTGGGCTTTGCCGTCTTCAGGCTTGTCGCCCGCGGTGCGGGCGTCCACGCCCGTCCCGTCTCCGGGTGGGTGTGGCTCCGATGGGGCTGCGGTCGAGGGTCACGAGGTTCGATGCGCAGGTCTCAACGGGTCGCTGGCGAGCCAGCGGCGTCGTTGCCTTCTGCGTCCGTCGCCGATTCGAGGCGGCCGAAGCCGCCACCGTGTCTCGTCGCGGGCCGCTACGAACCTCCTGCCCTTGCGGGCCGGCGTCGCGGCGGCGACCCCCATCGGGGGCGCTGAAAACGGGGTTTGTCACGTCAAAGAGCGGTGAGCGACGCTCACTGCGCCTCTCGGTGACAGCCGGCCTTCCGGTGCCGCCCTGG
>JBDQIL010000750.1:0-3294 GCA_040264415.1 Myxococcota bacterium | reverse complement strand
TCGCCAGGGGTGGCGTCGGTGCCGTCGGCGCCGTCGGCGCCGTCGGCGCCGTCGTCCACGCCATCTTGGCCGTCGTCGTGATCGGCGCCGTCGCTCCCGTCGGCGCCGCCGTCGGCGCCATCCGCGACCGCTGCGTCGTCGCCGTCGGCGGCGGGGTCTGCGGCACAGGCTGCGAGGAGCAGGGCGGGAGCGAAGACGAGGGGCAGGCGCATGGGTCCTCCGGGGAGCGGCGACTACAGCCTACCGGACCGGGGGCCGCGGGCGCAGCGCCTACAGATCCTCGTCGAGGGTGCCCAGGCCGCCCGCCACGAACTCGCGGGCGTACCGCAGGTCGCTCTCGCGGGCCTCTTCGGGCGTGCCGGTGAAGGCGATCTTGCGGTCGTAGACCATGGCCAGCCGGTCGGTGATGGTGAACACCGTGTCCATGTCGTGGGTGACCACCACGCTGGTCACCCCCAAACGCTCCTGCAGCGACAGGATCAGCCCATTGATGCGGCGCACGTTGATGGGGTCGAGGCCGGTGGTGGGCTCGTCGTAGAGGATGACCTCGGGCTGCATGGCGATGGCGCGGGCCAGGCCCACCCGCTTGCGCATGCCGCCCGACAGCTGGGCCGGCATCATCTCTTGGATGCCGGGCATGTCGACCATCTCGAGCACCTCGGCCACGCGGTCCTTCATCTCGGCCGGCGTGCCCCATCCGTGCTCCACCAGCGGGTAGCGGATGTTCTCGTCCACCGTCATCGAGTCGAAGAGGGCCGCGCCCTGAAAGAGCATCGCCACCCGGGCGCGCACCTTCAACAGCTCGGTCTCGTCCATGTCGGTGACCTCTTCGCCGAAGGCCGTGATCGAGCCCGCGGTGACCGGCAGCAGGCCGATGAGCAGCTTCAGCATCACGCTCTTGCCCACCCCCGAGCCGCCGATGATGGTCAGGGTCTCGCCGGGGTAGACGTCGAGGTCGAGGCCCTCGTAGATCACCAGCTTGCCGAAGCGCTTGTGCACGTCTCGGAAGCGCAGGATCGGCTCGGTGCCCTCGGCGGGGACGAAGCGGTTGGCCTTGCCGCCGTGGGCGCGGCGGTCGGAGCGCTCGCTGTCGGGCGAGGCCTCCGGGGTCGCGGTGGGGTCAGCCATAGATCTTCAACAGGACCTGGGTGAGGACGAAGTCGGAGATCAAGATCGAGACCGAGATGAACACGACGGTGCTGGTCGTGGCCTTGCCCACCGCCACCGACCCGCCGTGCACGGTCATGCCGTTCCAGCAGGCCAGGATCGCGATGATGGAGCCGAAGAAGAGGCTCTTGATGAGCCCGTGCATCACGTCGGCGACCTCGAGGGTCTCGAGCATCTGCTCGGCCGCGAAGGTGGCCGTGAGCCCGATGTCGGACATGGTGATGATGATGCCGCCGAAGCAGCCGATGATGTCGGCGAAGATGGTGAGCAGCGGGATGGCGATGGTCATCGCCACCACCCGCGGCACCACCAGCTTGCGGACCGGGTCGGCCCCCAGGGCGCGGATGGCGTCGATCTGCTCGGTGACCGCCATGCTGCCCAGCTCGGCGGTGAAGCCTGCGCCGACGCGCCCGCCCACGAGCAGCGACGTGAGCACCGGCCCGAGCTCGCGAACCACCGCCAGGCAGACGATCTTGCCGGTGTAGACCTTGGCGCCGAAGGGCTCGAGCCCGACCGCGAACTGGCTGGCCATGACCATGCCGGTGAAGATGGCGGTGAGCATCGTGATCGACCACGAGTTGACCCCGCCTGCCTCGAGCTGCTCGAGCATCAGGTCGAACTCGAAGGGCGGCCGCACCATCTCCCGCAGCGTGCGGGCCGACAGCAGGGTGACCTCGCCGAAGGCCTCGAAGAACGAGCGCATCGGGGCCATCACAGCGACCGACCCCGCGCCTGGAAGCCGCCGACGACGGCGGTGAAGTCGGGCCACCCCTGGTCGAAGGTGGACGGCGGCGCCAGGTAGAGCACGTCGAAGATGCACTCGCCCTGCTTGGTGACCATCATGCCCACCTGCACGGCGATGCCGTCGATGCTGCCCCGTGCGACCCGCACCAGGGCGGCGTGCTCGTCGAGGGTCATGGGCTCCTCTCGGAGCGGGTCGCCGAGCGCGATCCCCCAAGTGAGGTGGTCGGCCAGGGCGTCGAGGTCGCGGTCTTCATACCGGGAGCCGCAGTTGCTGTCGGCGTAGATGGTGCCCGAGATGCCGGGGTGGTGCCAGGCGCGGTCGGCGCTGCCGGGATCCACCTTCGACCAGCCCGACGCCGCGGGGCCCAGATCGTAGCGGGCGGAGGTCGCGCGCAGGGCGCTCGACTTCTTGGCGCAGCCGGCGGCGGGCGGGCCCAGCAGGACCGCGGCGAGCAGCGCGGGTCTCCACCGGGTCATGCTGCACCTCCGGCCTGGGCGGCGTCGGTCTCTTCTTGGGTGATCTGCAGGAAGACCTGCTCGAGGTCGGTCGAGCCGCGGCCGCTGAGCAGCTCGTCCACCCGCCCCAGCGCCACGAGGCGGCCCTTGAAGAGGATGCCCACGCGGTCGCAGACCTCTTGGGCGGTGTCGAGCGAGTGGGTGGAGAGGAACACGGTGCGTCCGGTGTCGGCGACTTCGCGAAAGCGGTCCTTGATGCGGCGGGCGCCGTGGGGGTCGAGGCCCACCATGGGCTCGTCCACGATGAGCAGCCGGGGCTGGTGGAGCAGCGCGGCCGACAGCACCAGGCGCTGCTTCATGCCGTGCGCGTAGGCCTCGACCAGCTCGTCGGCTCGCCGGAGCAGATCGTGATCCGCGTGGTGGGCGTCGCCCCGGGACCGGGTCTCGGCGGGGTCCATGCCGTACATGCCGCCCACGAACTGCAAGAACTCGCGCGCGGTGAGCTTGTCGTAGAGGTAGGGGCGGTCGGGGATGTAGCCGACCCGCCGCTTGGACTGCACGGGATCGGCCACGATGTCGATGCCGTCGATGTGGATGGTGCCCCGGGTGGGCACCAGCACGCCGGCGAGCATGCGGATCGTGGTGGTCTTGCCCGCGCCGTTTGGGCCCAAGAAGCCGAACACCTCGCCGTCCTTGACCTCGAGGTCGAGCGGTTGGAGGGCCTGGAACGAGCCGTAGCGCTTCTCGACGCGGTCGAGCCGGATCATGGCCGGGCTCCAGCGAGGGAAGGAGAGGGGAGGCGGGCGCCGGCCTGTTCTACCACTCCGCGGGGGCGGGTCATCGGCGCACCGCCAGCAGCTCGAAGCCCAGCCGGCCCATGACGGCCATGATCTCCACCTGTCGATCGAGGTCGCCCTCCACCAGCTT
>JBDQIL010000749.1:0-3299 GCA_040264415.1 Myxococcota bacterium | reverse complement strand
GGCGACACCCAGGGGCGCGGGGCCGGCTGGGCCGCCTGGCCGGGCTCCTCGCGGTCGGTGGCCGGCGAGAAGGCGAGCTGCCCCGGCGCTCGGTCCGGCTCTGGCGCGCGACGGCGGGGCGGCGGGCGCACGGGCTGCTGGATCCCGTGCTGCTCGAGGCCGTCGCGGATCCCGCCAGACAGGGCCCCCGCCAGCTCCCGCCCGTGCTGAAAGCGCACCTCCGTCTTCGACGGGTGCACGTTGACGTCGACGTGGTCGGGGGGCACCCGGAGCGACAGCACCACGGTGGGGTGGCGGCCCTTCGGCACGATGCCGCGGTAGGCCTCGCGGACGGCGCGACGCAGGAGCGGGTCGGCCACGAAGCGGCCGTTGACGTAGAGGTAGGTGCTGCCCCGAGCGCTCGCGCGGTGCACCCCGACCGGGCTCAAGAGCCCCTCGACCGACAGGGCCCCCGACCGAAAGGCGACCGGCATCAGCGCGCGACCGTGGGGCCCCAGCAGGTCGGCGGCGCGGCCCGCGAGGTCGGAGACCACCGGCGCGCGCAGCGGGGTGTGGCCGTCGTGGGTGACCGTGACGTCGAGCTCGGGCCGGATGAGCGCCTGGCGGGTCACCGCCTCGAGGCAGTGGCCCAGCTCCGTGGCGACGGTGCGGAGGAACTTGCGCCGCGCGGGCACGTTGAAGAAGAGGGACCGCGCGGTGACCTGGGTCCCCGCCGGCGCCCCGGCCTCCTCGACCGTGACCAGGCGGCCCCCCTCGAGCACCACGCGGGTGGCCGCCGGCGCGTCGTGGCGGCGCGTGATGAGCTCGAAGCGGCTCACCGCTGCGATGCTCGGGATGGCCTCCCCCCGAAAGCCGAGGGTGCCGATGGCGAAGAGGTCGGCGTCGGAGCGGATCTTGGACGTGGCGTGCCGCTCGATGCAGAGCGTGGCGTCGGCGCGGTCCATGCCCGCGCCGTCATCGGCCACCTGCACCAGGTTGCGTCCGCCGGACCGCAGATCCACCCGCAGCACCCGCGCGCCCGCATCGAGCGCGTTCTCCACCAGCTCCTTGACCACGCTCGCCGGGCGCTCGACCACCTCACCGGCGGCGATCTTGTTGACCACCCGGTCTTCGAGCACCCGGATCATGCAAGCGGCGACTTGGGCTCGCCCGGCCGCCGCTTCTGGCGGATCTTCAGGCGGATGGGGCAGCCGGCGAAGCCGAACTTCTCGCGCAAGCGGTTCTCGAGGTAGCGCTTGTAGGGGTCTTTCAGGCCGTCGGGGCTGTTGGCCCAGAGGATGAAGGTCGGGGGCCGCACCCGGGCCTGCGTCATGTAGTTGAGCTTGATCGGGTGGTGGTGGCGTTGCGGCGGGCTGTGGGCCAGCACGGCGTCTTCGAGGAACTTGTTCAGCTTGGCGGTGGGCACGCGCTGGTTGAACTGCTCGAAGACGGACTCGACCAGCGGCAGGATGCGGTGGGTGCCCTTGCCGGTGAGCGCCGAGATGTAGAGCTCGGGGGCCCAAGCGAGGTGGGGCAGGCTCATCTCGAGCTCGTCGCGGACGACGTGGACGTTGCGGTCGGGGTGCTTCTGCACCACGTCCCACTTGTTGACCAGCAGCAGGCAGGCCCGCCCGCGATCGGCGATCAGCGCGCCGAGGCGGGCGTCTTGGTTGGTGACCCCCTCGTCGCCGTCGATCATGAGCAGGACGACGTGGCAGCGCTCGATGGTGCGGATGGCGCGCAGCGTGGCGAAGGTCTCGAGCTTGTCGTCGATGCGCGCGCGCCGTCGGATGCCGGGCGTGTCGACGATGCGCCAGGTTCGATCGCCATCGACGATGACGGCGTCGACCGCGTCCATGGTGGTGCCCGGCATGTCGTGCACCACCTGCCGGTCCTCACCGATGAGCCGGTTCACGAGGGTGCTCTTGCCGATGTTGGGGCGGCCGAGCACCGCGATGCGGATCTCTCCCTCGGGGGCCTCTTCGGGGGAGAAGTCCCGCTCGCCCTCGGGGAGCCGAGCGAAGAGCGCCTCCCACAGCTCGTAGATCCCGCGGCCGTGCTCCGCGGAGATGGTGAGCAGCTCGTCGAAGCCGAGCTCCCAGAACTCCACCGACTCTTGATCGTGGGTGGGGCCGTCACACTTGTTGACCACCAGCAGGATGCGGCGCTCGTCGGCGGCGGTCCCGACCTGCTGACGCAGGATCTGGGCGGTCAGGCGGTCGGCCGGCGTGATGCCGGCCTGGCGGTCCACGACGAAGAGGATGAGGTCGGCCTCGCTGATGGCGGCCTCAGCCGAGCGGCGGACCGCCCGGAACATGTCGCCCTCGGCGAGCTCGGACGGATCGGGCTCGAAGCCGCCGGTGTCGACCACCACCACCTCGCGGCCCTCCCAGTAGGCGGTGCCGTAGTGGCGGTCGCGGGTCACGCCCGGACGGTCATCGACCAGCGCCTGACGCTTGCCGATGAGGCGGTTGAAGAGGGTGGACTTGCCCACGTTGGGGCGACCGACGATGGCGACGATGGGGGTCATGACGGGTTCCGTTGGGGCGCGGCCGGGTCGGGCGGGCGCTCCGGTGGTTCTTACTCGAGGCCGAGAGCCCGCAACACGCGGGGATTGCGGGTCCAGTCCTTGCGGACGCTCACGTGCAGGTCGAGGTTGATGCGGGTGCCCAGCAGGGTCTCGGCGTCGGCGCGGGCCTCGGTGCCGATGGTCTTGAGCATGCTGCCCCCCTTGCCGATGAGGATGCCGCGCTGGCTGTCGCGCTCGACGTAGACGCGGGCGAAGATCTGGATGAAGCCTCGCTCGTGACCGTCTTTGGCTTCGTGCTCGGTGAACTCTTCCACCTCGACGGCGGTGCCGTACGGCACCTCCTGCTGGGTGTGGTGGAAGATCTTCTCGCGGATGAGCTCGGCCACCAGGAAGCGCTCGCTCTGGTCGGTGAGCTGGTCGGCTGGGTAGAGGGGCGGCCCCTCGGGCAGGGCCCGGGCGATGACGTCGCGCACCGTCGAGACGCCGTCGTTGTTCAGGGCCGAGATCGGCACCAGCTCGACGCCGGGCAGGTGCTCGCTGAAGGCGGCCAGGATGGGGAGCAGCTGGAGCCGCGGCACCTTGTCCACCTTGTTGAGCGCGACGATCACGGTCCCGCTGTCGCGCTCTTCGATGAGCTGCTGGATGACGGTGTGGCCCTTGTGGAAGGCCGACTTGCGGTCGCGCACGCGCTCGTGCACCCGCCGGGCATCGACCACCCAGACCGTGGCGTCGACCCCCAGGAGGCTGTCTTGGGCCGCGCCGACCATCGCCTTGTTGATGCGGTCTTTCG
>JBDQIL010000748.1:0-3300 GCA_040264415.1 Myxococcota bacterium | reverse complement strand
CTGGTGCTCGGCGTGCCCCCCTGGCAGGCCATCACCCCCTTCGACGACGACCTCGACGACGCCCTCGACAGCTACAACTTCGACATCCAGAACGCATACTGGCGCATCGACGGCACCCAGCTCGACATGCTGCTGGTCTCGTCGGTGCCCTACGACTCCTCGAACGTGTTCATCGAGGCCTGGGGCATCTCGAGCGGCGCCCGGTGGACCTTCTACCGGTGGGTCGTGCAGCCCGGCTCGGCCGGCATGTACGGCTACTCGGGGGGCGACTTCGAGCCCATCGGCGACGTCACGGCGACCTACGTGAGCTCCACCGAGCTCATGATGAGCTGGAACACCGACGATATGGACCTCGTGCTCGACCGCTTCGACATCGGGCTGGCAGCGGGCTGGTGTGGGCCGCCCGAATTCTTCTGCGACCACTTCCCCAACGGCTGGGGCTGGCCCTACGACGGCACGACCTTCGACCCCGGCGACTGGTACAGCGTCAGCTGGTAGCGGCCGGCGCCCCATGGGCGAGGACCCGGGCTGCTCTGCCCGCGGCGGGCCTCATGCCCCCCCAGACGCGCGTCGCCCCCGCCAGCGAGAGCCGGCGGGGGCGATGTCGCGGGGCCGCCCGAGCGGGCGGGCTCCCGAGAGCAGGCTCAGTTGAGCTTCTTGGGGACCGCGCGCACCTGGAGCAGGTCGATGTTGGCCTCGACGAAGCCCTCGCTGTCCATCAGCACCTCGATGCCGTCGGACCACCGCATCTGAAGCTCGGGGTCGGCCTCGGCGAGCTTGCTGAACGACTCGTTGGTCATCAGCTTGGGCTGGCCCTCCCGGTCGTCGCGGGCGGGGGCGAGGGTGCCCACCATGCTGCCGCTGTACTTCGAGATGGACCCCTCGATCGGGATCTCCTTGGTCTCGAGCACCTTGTCGTTCTTGTCTTTGATGGTCGCCATCAACACGATGTCGGTCATCTCGAACTTCGACTTGTTCTGCAGCAGGAAGCTGAAGAGCGTGGTGTTCTTGGACCGCTGGTCGGGGAGCTGCATCCAGCTCGAGTTCTTGACGAAGACGTAGCGGTCGGGGTTGTAGATGGGGTCGTAGTCGGTGCGGGTGTCCTTGTCGGCGAAGAAGTACGCCGGCACGACACAATCGACCTTGACCCAGCCCTGGGTCCCGGTCTCGGTGGTGACCTGGTAGAAGTCACCCCGCTTGGCCACGAGGCTCACCTTGCCGTTCTTGGTGGCGCTGCCCGCAGCGCCGCTCGCCTCTTCGGGGCCGCTGTAGACCGGCGCCGGGTCGCAGGTGACCAGCATCTCGGACAGGGCGAGGCCGTCGGAGCCCAGCAGGTCGAGGTCGGCCGCCGAGATGCGGCTGGCGTAGTCGTACATGAAGTAGCCGCCCCCCGCGATGACGCCGAGGGCCAAGACCGCCAGGATCCCCGTGGGGGCCTTCTTGCGGGGCATGTCGAGGTCATCGTCGTAGCCACCGCCCGACGACTTCAAGAGCTCTTTGAGCTCCGGGAGCTCGGAGGCGTAGAGCCAGTCGGAGGCGCCCGGGGGCTGAATCATGTCGCCCGAGCTGATCTTGCCATCGACCGCGAGCTGCTTGAGCTCTGCGAGGTCCTGGGCGGAGAACTGACGGTCTCCTTGGGTGACGAGCCAAGCGGCCATGGTGGATTGCTCCGTCCAAGATGAGAGAGGCGCGGGGGCTGGACCCGGACGGTCCCACCGGGCGAGGCTCCGCCGCTGCCTGAGCGAAGCACCTACCGTTGCCCGGCAGAGGCGGTCAAGGCGGCATACCGCCCCGCTGGGGGGTTTGACCCACCCTTTGCATCCCGATGCGCCGTGCTGGCGGGGATTCTACCGGTTGGCCAGGGCGCGCAGGGGGGGGGCCAACAGGGCGGCGATCCGCTCCACGCCTTCGGGGGACGCGAGCAGGTCGTGGCGAATCTCGATCTCGAGGTAGGGCACGCGGTGGGCGCGACCGTGGCGGTCGGGGCTGTATGCGAGGCCCTGCTTGCCGGACCAGGGCTGGTTGATCTCGGTATGCAGCCCGCCGGCGCTCAGGGCGTCCGCCAGGAAGGCCCCCAGCTCGTCGTGCAGGTCGAAGAGCACGCCGGCCTCCATGTCGCGCCGCTCGCCCATGTAGTCGGGCGTGTAGGTGTGCACGCTGAACAGGAAGGTGGGCTGGCCTCGGGCGAGCCGCTCGGAGAGCAGGTGGTCGATGCACGCGTGGTACGGCGCATAGAGCTCGCGCGCGCGGCGGGCGCGCTCGTCGGCGTCGAGGTGCTGGTTGAAGCCGAGGGCGTGGCCCTCGACCGACGGGCGGATCCAGGTGGGGTCACCCGGGCTGCGGTTGGGATCGCAGACCAGTCGGCTGAAGTTCGCGAGCACCGCGGGAGACGAGAGGTGGCGCGAGAGCGCGACCGTGAGCGCGCGCGCCCCGAGGTCGAGGGCCCAGTGGGTCTCCATCCAGGCGGCGTCCCCCGGGCCTAGGGAGAGCCAGTCGGGGAGCCCCGCGCTCGCGTGCTCGCAGGTGAGGAGCAGCGGGCCGGGCGGCTGGGTCGAGGGCAGCAGGGTCTGGACGGGCGGACGGGTCACGGGGCCTCCGGAGCGCTCGAATCGGGGCAGAGGGCGATGGCGGAGCGGGATACGACCCGCACGATGCCCTCGCCGACTCCGCCCTACCCCACCATTCAGAAATTCGCCCCGGTGGTGGGCGCCTGCGCCCTGATGCCGCTGCCCTTCGTCGACGCGCTGCTCCGCCGCGCGGCGCTCAAGGCCGCCTACCGGCGCCTGCTGACCGACGCCGGCCTCGACGCCGCCTCGCCCACGCTGCGGAGCCTCCTGCGAGAGCGCACGAACCTCGCGCTGGGCTGCCTGGTGGCCATCGTCTGGTGGCCCATCAAGAAGCTCTTCCGCACGATCATCTTCGTGCTGTTGGTGAAAGACGCCCTCGACTGGACCAGCGACGCGGGCGTGCGCCTGCGCATGGTGCACCGCGCGATCGAGCGGGGGCTGCTGCCCGACCGGGCCGAGGCCGTGGGCGCCGCCATCGACGCCTGCGCGCGCGCGCACCTGGGCTCGCCGGTGTGGCGCGGGCTGCGCCGGGTGAAGAACCCGCCCATGGACTGGGAGCGGTCGCCCAACCCCGTGAGCGCGCTCACGCGCGAGATGGCCACCCTCGGTGGCGGCCACGCGGCCCTCGCCGCCTTCGACGACGCGCTCGACCGGCTGGAGCGCGGCGAATGAGACGGGCCGACCTCGGCGCGGTCGCGGGCGCCGTGGGGATCGCGCTGCTGGTCGTGGGACG
>JBDQIL010000747.1:0-3316 GCA_040264415.1 Myxococcota bacterium | reverse complement strand
GGCGAGTTCGTCGACCAGGGCATCTCCGCCTACGCCCCCGCCGACAAGCGCCCGGGCTACTGCGAGATGGTGAGCTTCTGCCGCAAGCACGACGTGCAGATGATCCTCGTGCACCAGCTCGATCGGTTCAGCCGCAACCGGGAGGAGTCCATCCTCTTCAAGAGCCTGCTCCGCAAGCACGGCGTGCAGGTCAAGTCGGTCACCGAGACCTACGACCCCGAGACTCCCCAGGGCTTCCTGTACGAGGGGATGATCGAGGTGATCAACCAGTTCTACTCGATGAACCTGGCCACCGAGACCATGAAGGGGATGCGCGAGAATGCTGAGCGGGGCTGGCACAACGGCGGAAAGACCCCGTACGGCTTCAAGCTGGAGCGCGTGCTGGAGGGCAGCCGGGAGCGCGGGCGCCTGGCGCCCGGCGACCCCGAGAAGGTGGCCATCGTGCGCGAGATGTACGACCTGTCCGTGCACCACGGCTACGGCGGCAAGCGCATCGCCAACCTGCTGAACGCCCGCGGCGTGCCGGCCCCTTCGCGGAAGCATTGGGGCGCATCCTCGGTCAACAACATCCTCAACAACCCCGTCTACGCCGGCGACATCGTGTGGCTGAAGAGCCGCAAGTCGGGCCGCACGGGGCGGCGGTCGACGACCGAGGACGAGCAGATCATCCACCGCGACGCCCACCCGGCGCTCGTCGACCGGGAGCTGTGGGACAAGCGCCAGGAGCTCGCCTCGAAGCGGAAGCTCACGCTGCACACCAGCAAGCGCAAGTCTGTGAAGTACCTGCTGTCGCGGGTCATCCGGTGCGAGCACTGCGGCAACAACTTCATCGGCCGGCGCCACACCTACACGGCCCGCAGCGGCGACAAGGTCACCCAGCTCTCGTACTACTGCTCCGGCTACCTCTACAAGGGCCGGTCGGTCTGCCCGTCCCTGCCCATCGACGCGGACTGGATCGAGGGCTTCGTGCTCGACCTCATCGAGACGCGGCTCTGCGAGGAGGACGCCTGGACCGACCTCGAGGGCCGGCTGCGCGGCCGCATCGAGGCCCGGCGCCGCAAGTACGGCCAGGAGCCTGACGCCGCCGAGGCCCGCCTCGCGGGCATCGACCGCAAGATCGACAACTACTTCGCCGCCATCGGCGCCGGCCTCGACCCGGCCGTCTGCAAGGCCAAGGTCGAGGGGCTGCGGGCCCAGCGCGAGCAGGTCGAGGCCGAGGCCCGCATCCTGCGGAAGGAGGACTACTACACCACCGCCCTGGAGCGGAACCTGGCCGCGCTGGACCGCTTCCGCACGTCCTTCCGGGACGGCTTCGCCAAGCTGCCATTCGGCCTGCGCCGCGAGGTCGTGCTCCACTTCATCGAGAGCATCGTGGTCCACGACCGCCGGGAGCTGCGCGTGCGCTTCCAGGTCCCGTTCGACGGGCTGGGGGTCGAGCACCTGTGCGACGAGGCCGAGGTCGCGCAGGACGAAGAGAGCCAGGGCGAAAACGCGAGAAGGCCCGCCGGGGGGGCGGACCTTCAAGGGGTTTTCGACGGTCTTCCGTCTCGACCAGAATGGCTCCGGCAACTGGACTCGAACCAGTGACCTAGCGGTTAACAGCCGCTTGCTCTACCGACTGAGCTATGCCGGAATGCTCCGCAGGTTTAGCCGCCTACCCCGGGGCCTGTCAAGCGCCGCCCCCGCGATCCGATTCGGCGGCGGGGCTCGGCGGGACGGGCGCCGGGGGCAGCGCGTCGGGATCCCCCAGCCAAGCGGTCGGATCAGCGAAGCGCGTGCGGATCGACCGGGCGATCTTGGCCGCGTGGGCGCCGTCGAGCACACGGTGATCGAGGGTGGCATAGAGCGGGAGCACGGGGGCCACCACCAGCGCACCGTCGCGCACGAGGGGGCGGTCGCGCAGGGCGCCCAAGGCCACCACGATGGGCACACCCGAGTACGGCACCAGGGGCGCCCAGGCCTCATCCAGCCCCAGGGCGCCGATGTTGGTGAGCAGCACCGACCCGAAGGGGTCGCGCGCCACGCCCATGAAGCGCAGGTCGAGGTTGAGCTGCACCGAGAGCAGCTCGAGCAGCCGCACCAAGGGGGGCACCACCAGGCCGGGCAGCAAGCGGAACGTGTCGCGGCCCTTCTCGAGCTCGGTGTCGGTGCCCGCGCGCACGCGGGCGATGCGGGCGTCGGCGTCGTCGATCAGCTCGAGGAGGGACTTCTGGTCGGCGTCGCGGAGGATGGCGCCCGACAGGTCGAGCTGACCGGTCTCGGGGTCGCGCAGGGCCACGTGCACGAAGACTGCCACGTCGGCTCGCTGGTGGATGCCGCCCAGCCGCAGGCGCACGTTCACCTCGGGGTGCTCGGCCAGGGTGTCGGCCAGCAGCTTGGCCACGACGTGCGTGAGCGTGATCCGCCGGCCGGTGCGCGCCCGGGCCGCGTCGAGCCAGGCCACCATCGCGGTGGCGTCGAGGCGCAAGGTGCCGGTGATGGTGGGGTCGCCACTGCGGGTCCAGGTGCCCAGGGCCACCTTGCGGGCCGGGGACAGCGGCAGCCGGCCAGACAGGCGCACGTTGGGCATCCGAGGGCGTCTGGGGTCAGCGAGGGCGGAGGTCGGGGTCGTCGGCGAGGGCGCGCAGCTCGGCCGACTCGAGCTTGCGGATGCGCTTGGCGGCGCCCGCAGGGTCGGGGCCGGCCGTGAGCGCGAGGGTGGCCAGCTCGCGGGCCAGCGTGGGCTCCACCCGGTCGAGGTGCCGCAGCGCCACCCAGCCGAAGCCCTTGAGCTGGGGCTCGCTCACCCAGCGCCGCAAGAGGTCGGCGGCCGCGGGCGCGTGGCCCACCACCAGGCATTCGGCCGCCCGGATGCCTGCGGTGGGGGGCATGGTGACGTGCTCGACGATCCAGCGGTAGTCGGCGACCGGGTCGGTGGTCTGGGCGTCGAGGTCGGCGCAGGCGGGGGCGGCGTCGCGCGACGAGAGGGCCCGCAGCAGGGCCGCCTGGGTCTCGCTGGGGCCATCGGCGGCGCCGGCGGTGGGCAGGCCAGACTCGAGGCCCGCCATGGGGTCGATGGGGCCGGTGGTGGGCATCGGGCGCGGCGGGCGTTGGTCCGGTTGCTGGGCCGACGGCGCGCCAGCCGAGGCGTCTGCGGACGGTGGGACCGCGGCAGCCGGGGCGCTCGCGCCATCGGGCGCCTGCGCCCCCGACTTGGGGCCACAGGCCCACAGCACGAGCGCGACCACGGCGGCCCGGCTCATGGGCGCAGATCGTCCGGCAGGGGGGGCAACTCAGCCACCGGGACCGACGCGATGGCGGCGATCTCGGCCACGGG
>JBDQIL010000746.1:0-3326 GCA_040264415.1 Myxococcota bacterium | reverse complement strand
TCCTTATTGTCCCCCAGGCGGGAGGGGCGCGGGGGGCCGCAAGACCACCGCCCGGACCCCCCTCTGCTCGACGCAGCGCGGGCACCTGAAGCCGTCCACCCCGAAGGCGGCCCAGAGCGCGTCCTCCCGCTGCGGAGCAGCCGAGCCAGCGCCGTCTCCTGTCCGAACCCCTCGCCTCCCATGGGGCGGGAAGCCCGCCTGGCGGGCGAGTCCGAAGAATGAGCCGACCGGCTGGGGGCTGGGTGGGTTGTCGGAGCTCGCACGCCGCACCACATCGGGATCTCGACGACGTCGAAGCATCGAACGCCCTCGACCAGCTGATCGAGGGCGTCGCCCGCCTCAAGGACCACCGGACGGGGCGGCGCATGCAGAGTGGCATCGCTCCAGCTGGAGATGCCGTCATCGACAGCGACGTCAGCGTGGGCCTGATCCCGGATCTGTGAAGCACCCGGGCGCCCGGCAGGCCGAGACGTTCACGGGCTGGATTCAATGCAGGCATCGCCGACATCCACCGCTCGACGCGGCTCAAGAGCAGAACGCCGAAGAGCGACACCGTCACGCCGGCAGCTGCGATGACGGCGCGTCGGCCATCGTCCAGGGCGACGTCGCCGAGGGCTTCGACGCCGTGGGCTTCATCCAGGTCGAGGGCGAGCGCCGTTGTACGGGGACGCTCATCGCGCCGTCGTGGGTGCTCACCGCCGCCCACTGCGCTCCGGTCGGCGATGGGACCACCCACTTCGTGCTCGGCACCGACATGTCGAGCGACTACCACTCGGTCCGCACCGCCGCTGCCTGGCACGTCCACGCCGACTACGGCCGGCCGATCCACCGGATCGACGGCCAGCGGGTGCGGATGACCGCCTACGACTTCGCCCTCATCCGGCTGGACGAGCCCATCGTCGAGGTCACCCCCATCCCCCTGGACCGGGACGGCGCCGCCGAGCGCTTCCTAGACGAGGAGCTGCTCCTCGTCGGCTATGGGCAGACCGGTGAGGATCGGGGGGACGTCGGCGTCCAACGCGAGGGCGCGATGGTGGTCACGCAGATGAGCTCCTCGGTCTTCCTCCTCGATGGCTCGGAGTCGGGCCAGTCCATGTGCTCGGGCGACTCCGGCGGCCCAGCGCTGTCGGCCTTCGACGACGGCACCTTCGAGGTGGTCGGGGTGACGTCCTTCAAGCTGGGCGACTGCGAGGACGGGCAGGGCGGCGTGGGCCGCATCGACGTCGCCCTGGAGTTCATCGACGCCACGATCGGTTGGGACGTCGAGGCGGACCCGTCCGGGACCGACGCCGGGTCGGAGCGCGACGCGGCGTCGGCCCCGGAGGACGCCGAGGACGCCGAGGACGCCGAGGACGCCGCCTCGGCCCCGACGGGCGCCGAGGACGCCCCGGCCGGCTGCAGCACCATCGGCGGCGCCTTCCCGGGCCCGGTCGGGGCCGCGCTGTCGCTGCTGGGGCTGGCCCGCCGCCGGGAGGCGGCCCAGGCCTGAGCCGCGCGGCCCGCCGGCCCGGCGCTCAGTGGTAGCGCAGGGCCAGCCGTCCCACCGCGAAGGCCGGCGACACCCGGCCGGTCGGCCGGGGCGGCAGCCGCCCCGAGATGTCGATGCGGGAGAATCAGGCGCCCTGCACCGCGCCGAAGTTCCGATGAGGGGCCTTGAGTCAACTATCCCCCCGCCGACGACTTCGCCGACGAAGCGCCATCCGTCGAGGAGACCGCCGCCGACCTGCGGCTGCTGTGGATCCTCGATCAGGGGCGCCGGCACCACATCAGCCAGGGCGGAGGCGCCGAGTTGGCGGGGATGCCGCGCGCCGACTTCATGGACCTCATGGGCGAGCACGGGATCCCGGTCATTGACCTGTCGCCCGATGAGCTGGACGCCGAGGTCGAGACCCTTGAACACCTGCCGGCCAGCAGGTGTTCATCGTCGCGGACAGCGGACCGCTGATCCTGCTGGCCAAGACCGGGCGCTTCACGTTGCTCCGCGACCTGTTCGGCAAGGTCATCGTCCCCGAGACGGTCTACCGGGAGGTCGTGGTCCAAGGAGCAGGTCGCGCTGGTGCGCTCGAGGTCGCCCAGGCCGTCTGCATCGAGCGCGACCCGGACTCTCCATCGCAGCCGCTGGCCCTCCAGCAGATGAAGCAGGGAGCCGGTGAACGGGCAGCGTTGGCCGTGGCCTTGCCGCTGCACGCCGACGTCGTCTTGTGCGGCGACGGGCGAGGTCGTAGAACCGCCCGCGAGCTTGGGGTGGCCGCGACGGGAACCCTGGGCGTCCTTGTGCTTGCCGGTCGCCGAGAGCTCGCCCTCGACCCCCTCGCAGAGATGGATGCTGCCGTTGCTGCTGGGCGGCGCATCTCGCCCGCGAGCCTCGCCAGAGCCAAGGCGCTGGTTGGCGGCTGACGACCGCTGCGCACCCGCGGCTCCACCCCGCACGCTGGTCTCCACGCTCCGGCGCCCCGACACCACCAGCAGCCGCTGCAGATCCCGCGTCCGACGGTCAAGCGGCGTCGCGATGGTGCGCCGCAGCCCGTGGGAGGTCACGTCCTCGGCCTCACCAGCCTTCTCGTGCCACTTCACGAAGCTGGACCCGCCGGGTGCCCAGCCGCCTCCCGTGATTCAGTCGGGAGCCCGCCCACGCGACCGCTGCACCACCGCCGCCTCCTCCACCTCGCACCACCCCCATGACCCGTACGGCGGGCCGCTGGGTTTGTGGTGATGGGTTCCGTACTGGATGACCACTCCGCCGGGTGAGACGGTGATCTCGTTGATGAGCCGCGCCCGGGCGGCGCGTCGGTCTTCGAGCGGGGAGGGGGGCGGCGCCGGGTCGTCGTCCAGGGCACAGGCGACGAGGGCGAGCCCCGCGGCGATGAGCTGCTCGACGGCCTCCTCGCTCAGCAGTTCGGACCCGATGCGGTCGAGGAGGGGCTGGTCGAGGACCTCGATCCGCGCCGAGATGCCCGTGCAGCAGGGCGTCGTTGATGGGGTCGTCACCGGCGTCGCGCGTCACGCGAGGCGCCCTGGGCGGCCAGGACGTAGCGACGGACGGTCTTTCGGTCGACCCCGTTCAGCCGGGCGGTGTCCCGCTGCGACCGCCCGCGCAGCCACAGGCGCAGAATCTCTCGGATCTCGACCACGAACAGCGCCCGGTAGGCCATCCCGGCACTCCAGCGAAGGGGCTGGAGCGCAGTCGCCCACGGCCGCGGCCGGGCCCGCGCGCCGCACGGGGTGGTCCCATGTGGGTGGCGCGCGGGTGGTCCCATGTGGGTGGCGCGAGAGGCCTACGCCTGGGAGCATGTGCGTGGCGGGTCACAGACGACAGACGCCGGTGC
>JBDQIL010000745.1:0-3330 GCA_040264415.1 Myxococcota bacterium | reverse complement strand
CCCCAGGCGCCACGGGAGCACCCAGGCCGCCAACGTGCCGGCCACGGTCAGGCCGGCAGCCCACCACCCCGCGGTGGAGGCCGACGCGCCCCCCTGCCCGGTCTCGACGTTGACCGCGACAGCGTGGGACCAGAAGGCGAAGGTGCCGTGGTCGATCCGGGTGTAGACGCTCCACAGCGCCACGACAGCCACCAGCGGCGCGATCGACCGGATCGCCCGGCCGGCCCGAGGGGCGCGCCCCAGCGCGTGGACCGCCAACACCGGCCCCAGCACGAGCGCGGCGTCGAAGCGCACGAGGAAGGCGGCGCCAGCGAGGCACCCCGCCAACACCAGCCTCTCGCTGAGGAGCGCGGCGAGGGTGCCCAGCACGAACGCCGCATAGACCGGCTCTCGCAGCGACGTCGCCGCGTACAGCGCGAACTCCGGCTGCCACACAAGGACGACGCCCGCCCAGACAGCGGCCCACCGCCCGAAGAGGCGATCGGTCAGGGAGACCGACAGCGCGAGCGCGACCAGTCCGCCCACCAGGCTGACCAACCGCGCCGCCACCACCGCGTCGCCCACCACCGTGAGGGCCAAGGCCCCGAGGGCGTAGTAGCCGGGCATGTGGTTCATGTCGTAGTGGCGAAAGCCACCGTCGAGCACCCCGCGCACCATCGCGAGGTTGCCGTAGTCGCTCTCCTCCCACCCGCCGAAGCGGCTGGAGAGCCAGAGCCTCCAAGCGGCGCCGACCACCACGAAGGCGGCGACGAGGCCAGTGCGGGAGCGCCAAGGGCGAGCAGGCGCAGGGCGGGCGGTAGACGTCATGCCGGGTCAGGGTCGCATCCCGGGCCCGGCAGCGCCACCTGCCCCACCGCCTCACGCCTCGAAGAGCAGCGGATCCCGGTCGGCGGTCGAGAGCATGATGTCGAGCGCGGCGCGCTGCTGGTCGTTGAGCGAACAGAAGCGGACGCCACACCCGACCGACATGCCGTCGTCATCGGTGCGGATCCAGCGAACCTCGCCTTGAACGATGAGCTCCTGCACGCCCAGCACCGAGATGCGCAGGGCCACCACCTCACCCACCGACGGCGGGCTGTAGGTGGAGATGAAGACGCCGCCTTCCGAGATGTTCTCGGCGAATCCGGCGAAGAAGTTGGTGTCCGAGGTCGTGGTGATGTTGGCGTGCAGGCCGAGGCGCACCGACTTGCGACGGGCGCGCGCGGCGGCCTCCGCGTCCACGGCTTGTTGCGCGACGCGCATCTCTTCGAGCTCGGTAGCGGTCGGGGGAGTCCACTGGTCCATTTTCACTCTCCTTGGCAGGGGGCTGCACTCGGAGTATCGGAACGACGCCTCTGTTCGGTTAGCCCCCCGTGAGCGAAAAACGATCCCGGCAGCTGCCGGCGCCCCCCATCCTGCGCTCCGGCTTCGCGGCTGCCGACGACGGCGTTCAGCTGCACTGGCAGACCAGCGGCTCGGGGCCCCTCGTGGTCTGTTGCAACGGCGTGGGGGTGGGCACCTTCTTCTGGAAGTACCTGGCCGAGCACCTGCGGCAGCGGTTCACGGTGCTCTTGTGGGACTACCGCGGGCACGGCCGAAGCGATCGGCGCCTCGACCCCGACTCCGCCGATCTCTCCATCGAACGCCACGCCGATGACCTCGCGGCCATCCTCGACGACATTGGGGCCGAGCACCCGGCCCTGGTCTGCGGGCACAGCATGGGCTGTCAGGTCGCGCTGGAGTTTCGCCGGCGCCACCCCGAGCGGGTCGCAGGGCTCGTCACGATGCTCGGCACGGCCGGCAACGCGCTGCGCACCTTCTTCGACAACCCCCGCTCTCCGTCGATGATTCGCGCGATGCTGCGACTCGTCCGGTGGTCGGGGCCTGGAGCCAACGAGCTGGTGCGGGTCGCGCTGCGGTCACCGCTCGCGTGGGGGGTCGCGCACCGGTTCGAGCTGGTCGATCGCTACTACACCCGGCGCGAAGACCTGCAGCCCTACCTCGACCACCTGGCCACGATGGATCAGCGGCTGTTCTTGCGGGCGGTGCTCTCGATCGAAGACCACAGCGCCTGGGAGCTGCTCCCCGAGCTCGACCGTCCGCTGCTGGTGGTCGCGGCCGAGCACGACCGCTTCACGCCGCTGTGGTGCTCCGCCCGCATGGTCGAAGAGACCCCGGGGGCCGAGTTCCTCGTGCTGGCAGAGGGCAGCCATGGCGCCCTCATCGAGCAGCCCGAGACCATCAACCACCGGCTCGACCGCTTCATCGCCGAGCGGCTCGCCGATTGGGCGCGCGGGGCCTGATCAGGCCGGCGGGCGCCACAGCGCGCGGGCGCCCAGCAGCCGATGGTCGAGGCCGGACGCCCGGTCGAGGTCGCGCAGCAGCGGAGGCAGGTCGACCGAGACCTTGACCTGATGGGCCTGCACGCCCAGTCGCCCGAGCCGGCGGGCCGCGTCGTCCCACCAGGGGGTGATGCGCCGGGACAGCGGCTCGAGCACCAGCAGGCCACAGCCCTTCCGCAGGCCCGCCTCGACCCGCTTCAGCGTGCCCACCCGATCAGAGTCGGTCAGCTCGTTGAGCGACCACCCAAAGGTGAGCGTCGTGGCCCCCTTCGGCCAGCCCAGGCCGCCGGGCAAGCTCGCTCGCCGACCGCGCCCGGACACCCCGAGCTGGTGCCAGGTGCGGGCCGCCGCGCCCAGCGACCACCCGGTCCGATCGACGCCCATGACGCTGTCGGCGCCCCCGAAGCGGGCCACTGCGGCGCCCACGACGCCGGTACCGCAGCCCAGGTCGAGCACGGTGCCACCCGCGAGCCCGCCGGGCGTCGCGACCCGCTGCAGGACCGCCCAGGTGGTGAGCAGGTGGAGGGGGGCGAAGAAGGTGGCGAAGGCCGCCCGCTTCGCCGGACCGTCGGCGGCGCGCTGGCTGAGGCGCCCGCCGGACCGGCGCGCGACGTAGAGATCGGAGAGCGCCTGAATCCCCTTTCGCAGCTCGGTGCGGTCGAGGGGCGGGCAATGGGCGGCCTCTTCGGCCGCCAGCCAGCGATCGAGGGCGTCCCGCAGCGCCGCGTCGAGCACCAGCGCGCCGTCGCTCACCCGACCTGGGCCTCGGCCTCGGCCTTGAACCGGGCCAGCGTGTCGGGCAGCGAGCGCTCGGTGAGCGAGCGCACGATGTTTCCGGGCACATACATGCCCACCTGAACGTCGAGGCCGTAGGTGGCCCGCGTGGCGACGCCACCGTCGAGGGGCACGAGCCGCCACCCGCCCTCATTGGAGCGGAAGGGGCCCTCGACCAGGGACCAGTCGAGTCGCAGCGGGTCGGGCTGAGTCAGGCGGAGCACATACTCGAGCT
>JBDQIL010000744.1:0-3331 GCA_040264415.1 Myxococcota bacterium | reverse complement strand
GCCGAGCACGCTGGCCTACCGCGGCCTTCACCCCGCCGGGCCCGGCGTCACGCTGGCGAAGGCCCCCGCCCAGCGACAGGCGGTGCACGTCTGAAGCACCAGGCGCCCGCGCTCCCGGACACCCTGAGCCACGCCCTCTTGAGAAAGGCCTTCGCGCGCGACGCGCAGGCCTCGGTCCTGTGCGCCTACTTCGCAGACATCGCCCGAATCGAGGGCCTCACGCGGCTGGCCCAGATGCTGACCGAGCTCTCTGAGCTGTTGCGGGTGGACGCGGGCGCCTGGTGCTTCAGACGTGCACCGCCTGTCGCTGGGCGGGGGCCTTCGCCAGCGTGACGCCGGGCCCGGCGGGGTGAAGGCCGCGGTAGGCCAGCGTGCTCGGCGCGGGCACCGCCCCCGCCGACGAGAAGGTCTCGCGCCACTCCCGCCCCGGCGTGGGGTCGGGGTCGTAGTAGGCGAAGTGCTCGGGCCAGTGCTTGAAGTCCATCACCGGACCCTCGCAGTAGCTGTCGTAGATGCGCTTGTAGGCGCGCCGCATCACGGCGTCGGGCAGGCCGTTGTAGTTGAGGAACTCGTCGCGCTCGAGGGCCTGCTCGACGCTCAGCCAGCGCAGGTGCTCGACCTCGGACCGGATGATGCCGGACTGCACCGCCTGCCGGTACACCTGGGTGCCGGGCATGGCCGACAGGTACTTCACGCGCGTGATGCTGCGGTGGCTCTCGGCCCACTGCGCCATGTGGTCGAGGCTCTCGGCGGTCTCGCCGGGCAGGCCCACGATGGTCAGGCCGCCGTAGCGCATGCCAGCCTCTTGGCTGATGCGCATGGCCTTGTTGGCCATGTTCTCGGTGGAGCCCTTGCGGGCCTGCTTGAGGGCCGCCGGCGTGAGCGACTCGACCCCGAACAGGCCGATGTCGCAGCCGGCGCCAGCCATGGCGGCGGCCACCTCGGGGCTCATGTCGCCGTTGCGGGTCAGGCAGGTCCACCCGATGTCGTGGCCCTTGATGACGTCGCAGTACTCGAGGGTCTGGCGCTTGTGGGCCGAGAAGGTGAGGTCGACGAAGAAGACGAACTCGATGCCGTGCCGCTTCTTGAGGATGGAGAGCTCGCGGTCGAGCTTCTCGGGGGACTTCACCCGCTCCTGGGGCGTGGTGCGGTAGCAGAAGCTGCAGTCCATCTTGCAGCCACGGCTGTAGCTGCTGATGATCTGCGGCTGGAGGCCGCCGGGCCCCCGCGACTGCGGCCACAGATCCAGGTTCATGGTGGGCACGCTGTCGAGGTCGGGCATCTGCCCGCGCGGACGCGTGGCCTGGGGCCGGCCCGCCGCGTCGCGGTACCAGATGCCCCGGATCTTGGGGAGATCCTTCGACCACCCGCCGCGCGCGTAGCTGTCCATCAGCTCGAGGATGGTGATCTCCCCCTCGCTGATGACCGACACGTCGGCCTTGGTCTCGTTCATGAAGATGTGGGGCACCGAGGTGACCAGCGACCCGCCCAGGATGACGGGCACGTCGGGGCGGCGCGCCTTCATGCCCGCGATGAGGCCTTCGCAGAAGGGGTAGTTGTCTTCGAAGGTGGCCAGCCCGAGCACGTCGGTGTCGTGGGCGCACTCCCGCAGCGCGGTCTCGAGAGGCGTGGGGTCGTAGCGCACATCGACGATGCGCACCGGGTACCCGGCGTTGTGCAGCACGGTGGCGATGTAGGTCACGCCCTCGTACGGCGAGGTGAGAAAGAATTCCCACCCGCGCGGCATCGAGAACGGCGACGGCCCCACCACCAGCGTCATGCGGGGCAGCGAGTGGTCGGTGGGCGTCGGGGCCTGGTCCTGCTCGCGCATCTGCGCCATGTACCGAACGTCGACATCTTCAGCGGCGTCGGTGTACAGGATCGGGTCAAGTGACGGTTTGTAGGCCATGTCTACCTCGGTCGATGTCGCGCACATGCCCGCGTGACGAGCGGCTCGCCGACCGTCACCCAAGGCTGCAATCCCAGTGTACCCGGACCTGCCCCAGGTCAGTAGACCTTCACCGGCTCCTGATGCACGCCCAGGTAGGTCGCGGGGTCGGTCTTCATGGCCGCCATGGTCTTTCGGATGCCCTGCTCGAGCTCGTAGGCGGTCTGCGTATCGGCGGCGGCGCGGTCGGCGGTCTCGGCCCGGTCGGCGGCGAGATCGAAGAGCTGCTTCTCGCCGTCTTCGAGGTCGAGCACGAGCTTGTCGGTGCCCTTGCGCAGCGAGCGGAGGTGCACGAAGAGGCGGTAGTCGGTCTCGGCGAAGGCCTCGAGGGCCAGGGGCTCACCGGCCATGAGCGGCGCGAGGCTGACCCCGTCGATGCCGGCGGGGGTGTCGTAGCCGAGCAGATCGAAGACGGTCGGGAAGAGATCGACCGTGCGCACCGGCGCGTCGATGGTCTTGGGCGCGACCCCGGGCACCTTGAAGAACAGCGGCACGTGGAGCTGGTGCTCGCAGAGGGTGGCGCCATGGTCGATGTAGCCGTGCTCCCCGAACTCCTCGCCGTGATCGGACATCACGACAAAGACGGTCTTGTCGCTGAGGCCCAGGGCGTCGAACTGCGCGAGCATCTCGCCCACCCGCGCGTCCGCCTCTTTGATCTTCGCGCCGTAGACCGCCTTCAGGAAGTCGAGGTCTTCCTGGGCCATGTCGAGCTTGGGCGGGTCGCCGGCCTGCTTGATGGCGGCCAGGCCCTCCTCGCGCAGGCGCCCCTGCTCTTCGATGCCCCCGTCGAGCTTGCCCGCGTAGGACGGCACCGCCTCGCGGGGGGTCTGGTCTACGAGCGGGTGCTGGCCGTGGGCGTCGTAGCCGTGCAGGAACAGGAAGAAGTGGGCGTCTTTGTTCTGGTCGAGCCAGGCCTGCGCGGGTGGCAGCGAGTGGTCGAAGCCGCCGAAGACCTTGTCGTCGAGGTAGACCTCGAAGCCACGATCGTAGCCGAAGCGGGCCTGCACGCCGGCGCCGCCGGTGAAGGCCGCCGCCCGCCAGCCTTTCTGCACCAGCAGATCGGGGAAGGTGGGGATCGCGTCGTCGAGGTGCGAGAAGGCCATCTCACCCTCCGCGTTCGGCGTGAGCTTGTTGTTGATCTTGTGGCGGCTGGGCCAGATCCCGGTCCAGACGGTCATCGTGGCCGGGACGGTCCAGGAGGACGACGACGAGGCCTGGGTGAAGTGCACCGACTCGCCGGCCAGCTTGGTCAGGTTGGGGGCGAACTCGGGCGTGAGGAAGTCGGCGCGCATGGCGTCGACGTCGATGAGCACCACGTTCAGGTCACCGGCTCGGGCGGAGAGGTCGAGCGGGTCGGCGGCGGGCTTCGCCACGGGGGCCGGG
>JBDQIL010000743.1:0-3331 GCA_040264415.1 Myxococcota bacterium | reverse complement strand
GGGTATCCACCCCTCGTCCCTGGAGCTTGCTCATGGCCCTCCCCCGTTTTGCCGTCGCCGCGTTGGCGCTCACCGCTGTGGCCTGTGGCAAGAAGAACGTCCCTCCGCCGCCGCCGCCGGTGGGTTGGTTCCAGGCCCCCGAGGGCGAGTCGTTCGCCTGCTACTACCCGCCCAACTGGGACGCGCTGGCCGAGGTTGAGCGGAAGCAGGCCCGCGCCCGCGCCCTCGACGACATGATGACCCAGTGGAAGGGTGAGCGCGAAGACGGCGTCACCTTCACCGACAGCTCCATCGAAGAGGTGGAGATGACCCTCTTGGGTCGCCCCGAGCAGATCGAGGCGGTGGTCCTCAAGAACCTCGAGTACTGCAAGGCCATGTCGTCGGGCAAGTCCGATGTGTCGGCGTGGGACAGCTGGTTCCGCGGCCTCGACGACGCGCTGACCCAAGGTGAGTGCCTCGCGCCGCTGCTCGACACCATCTTCGACTACCTCGACATCCAGACCGGGTGGCAGCGCAGCTTCCCCGTCTGCGAGGGCAACGCCATCACCGTGTCGGGCACCCTGAAAGACCGCTACCGCGTCCGCGAGGATGGCCCCTGGATCACGGTCGCGGGCGACCCCGACTCGCCGACCATCGGCAACGCCGACTTCCCGTGCAACCTCGAGGGCTGCACCGAGGGCATCTTGATGTTCCGGTTCACCACCCTCGACGGCATCGAGACGATCATGCCGGTCCCCGACGGTGAGCTGCTCTTCACAGCGCCCGCTCACGGCACCATCAGCTACCGCATCAACGACACCACCTTCTTCGACAACAAGTGGTACAAGGGCGGCGGCATCGAGGATCACACGGCGGTCGAGGTCTCGCCGCAGTAGGCGCGGTTCGACCCCCCCCACCGGGAGGGCGCGTGGCCGGCTCCGGCTCCATCGCAAAGAGGCTGCTGTTCTCGCTGGTCCCAGTGGTCGTGATCTTCGCGGCCGCTGAGGTGGGCCTCCGCGGGGCGGGCTGGCCTGAGCCCGAGGCGGCCTTCGAGCACAACGAGCCCTTCTGGCGGGTCGACCCCGACCTCGACCAGTTCGCCATGAGCCACCGCGAAGAGGGCGCGACCTTCCCGGTGTCCACCAACGCCGGCGGCCTGCGCCCGCCGTTCCACGACCGGAGCAAGCCCGCGGGCGCGCACCGGGTGATGGCGCTCGGCTGCTCCACCACCTTTGGTTGGGGGGTGGCCGACCACGAGACCTACCCGGCTCGCCTCGAGGCGCTGGCCCACGCGGCCGGCCATGACCGGGTCGAGGTCATCAACGGCGGCCAGCCCGGCTACACCAGCTTTCAGGGGTCGTGGCTGTGGGCGGAGGCGCTGGCGGCCTACGAGCCCGACGTCGTGCTGGTCGGCTATGTCGTGCAAGACGCCCGCAAGGCGGCCTACTCCGACCGCAGCCAGGCCATCCTGCAGTCCGACGCGCGCTTCTTGAAGCACAACGTGCTCTACCAGCTCAAGACCTACCTGGGCCTGCGGGCGCTGCTCGGCGGGATCGAGATCCGGGCCAAGGAGCGGACGGGCGACCAGGGTGGGGTGTACCGCGTGCCGCCCGAAGACTACGCCGACAACCTGCGGGCGCTGGTCGCGGGCGTGAAGGCCGCGGGGGGGACGCCCGTGCTCTTCGGCTACCCGCTCGAGCGCGAGGGCTACACGCGGCAGCACCGGGTCATCCTGCGGGCCGCCGCAGAGCAGCTCGGGGTGCCGTCGTTCGACCCGCAGGCCGCCATGGAGCAGGCCAGCGGTCAGACCCAGATGTACTTCTCCCGCGACCGCGGGCACGCCAACGCCGCCGGCAACGACTGGATCGCCCGGCAGGTGCTCTCCTTCCTCGAAGACAACGGGCTCATGGGCCCCCCGGAGGGCTGAGTGACCGCCCCACGCGACTGCACGATCGTCCTGCTCACCCTCAACGAGATTGACGGCCTCCGGCTGCTCTTCGATGAGATCCCCCGCGACCGCTTCGCGCGCACCATCGCGGTCGATGGCGGCTCCACCGACGGCACGCGCGCCTTCTTGGCCGAGCGCGGGGTGCCCATCCTCGACCAGCCCATCCCGGGGCGGGGCGTGGCCTTCCGCGTGGCGGCCGAGGCCACCGACACCGAGCGGCTGGTCTTCTACTCGCCCGACGGCAACGAAGACCCCGCCGACATCGAGCGCCTCGACGACCTGCTGCTGGCTGGCGCGCACCTCTCCATCGCCAGCCGCTTCGCCGACGGCTCCGAGAACGAAGAGCAAGACGCCCTGCGGCCCCGGGCCCGCGTGAACCAGACCCTCACCTGGATCGCCAACCGGCTGTTCAACGACGGCCCGTTCGTCACCGACACCATCAACGGCTTTCGGGCGATGCGCCGGGGCGACCTGCTCGACCTCGACACCTCGGTGAAGCGCTTCCCCATCGAGTACCAGATCAGCATCCGGGCGATGCGCCGGCGCTGGAACATCGCCGAGCTGGCCACGGTGGAGGGCCAGCGGGCCGGCGGCGAGAGCAAGGCGCTGTCGTGGCCGGTGGGCAAGGATCACCTCAAGGTGCTGCTCACCGAGCTGCCCGGCATGCGGGCGCTGCGATGACCGATCGGCGCGCGGCCATCGACGCGCTGGTGGCCGACCACTTCGGCCTCGACCCCGAGCAGGCCCCGCCCGCCGACCGCCTGCCGCTGGCGATGCCCACCTTTGGGGCGGCCGAGGTGGCCGAGGCCATCGACTCGCTGCTCAGCGGGTGGGTCACCATGGGCGACAAGGTGCGCGCCTTTGAGGAGCGCTTCGCCGACTGGGTGGGCGCCGAGCACGCCGTGATGGTGAACTCGGGGTCGAGCGCGCTGCTGGTGATGCTCTCGGCCCTGGTCGAGCAGGGCCGCCTGGCCCCCGGCGACGAGGTGCTGGTGCCGGCCGTGGGGTGGTCCACCAGCTTGTTCTCGGTGCACCAGGCCGGGCTCACGCCCGTGGTGGTGGACGTCGACCCCGACAGCCTCTGCCTCGAGGGCGACCGCGACCGGCCCGCCCTGGTGGTGCACCTGCTGGGCCAGCCGGGCCAGGTCACCTCGCCCCTGCTGCTCGAAGACGCCTGCGCCGCCCACGGCGCCACGGTGGGCGGCCAGCGGGTGGGGTCGCGCGGGCACGCGGGCTGCTTCAGCTTCTTCTTCAGCCACCACATGACCACCATCGAGGGCGGCATGGTGGTCACCTCCGACGCCAAGCTGGCCGACCTGCTGCGCTCGGTGCGGGCCCACGGCTGGATCCGCGAGCGCACCGACCGCGACGCCCTCGCCGCCGCCCACCCCGACACCGACCCCC
>JBDQIL010000742.1:0-3334 GCA_040264415.1 Myxococcota bacterium | reverse complement strand
CGCCAGCAGGTGGGCCACGGGGCCGGGGCTCGACGGGGCGACGGGCACGGCCCGCGCCGTCACGCTCGGCGCGGCGGCCGGGACCCGCAGCGGGAGACGCCAGACGCCGTCCTGACCCTGGGCGCGCCGAGCGGCCTTTCCGGCGGAGACCTCGAGCCGGGGCAGCGCCGGATCGGCGGCGCCCCCGTCCGGTGCGGCGACCGCGGCCTCGAGGGTCCAGGTGGTCGCGTCATGGGCGAGGGCCTCGGGGTCGGCGGTGAGGCCGACCGTGGGCAGCCCCGACACCAGGCGCGCTTGGCCCCGGTGCTCGGTGTCTCCCCGCGTCGCGGTGATCTCCACGGTCCCGGTCTGGGGCGGGGCGGTCCACCGGGAGCGGTAGAGGCCGGGGCGCGCGCCGGGAGTGACGGTGCCGAGCGCCCCGCGGCTCGCGGTGAGCGCCGGTCGCTCGGCCGACGGGGAGCCGTCTCGCTCGAGCGCCAAGACGACGACGTCGATGGGCGACCGGGGATCAGCCGGGACCGCCTCAGGCAGCGGGAGCACCAGCAGGGGCGCGCCGCCACCACCCAGCGGGAGCTCGACCGAGCGATCGACTCGGGCGCCCTGGGGCGTCGTGACCTCCAGGGTGCCCGCGCCCACCTCAGGCGGCAGCGCGACCTCGAAGGCGACGGTGCCCGCCGGGCTCGCGCGGAAGGGCCCGAAGCGTTCGTCCCCGGCGACCAGGACCACCTCACTGTCGGGCGGCGCGTCGAAGGTCAGGCTGGCTGGAGTGCGCAGCGACACGGTCGTGAAGCCCACACGGTGCGCCGGCGCGGCGGGATCGACCGCGGCGATGGCGACGAGCTGCGCCGCGCGGGCCTGGGCAGGGGGCGTCCAACGCACGGTGAGGGAGCCATCGGGCCCGGGCTCTGTCGGCCCCACCGAGCCGGTCGAGGCCACCACCTGCGCGCCATCCAGGCCTCCGGGCGCGGAGAGCGTCAGCGTGACCGGTCCCTCGCCCGGCTGGACGATCGAGCGATCCGGGAGCAGCCGGATGCGGGTCTGCTCGGGGCGAGCGATCGGGAGGGAGACGTCTGCGTCGATGCGGCCGGCGTCCTGCGTGACCCGGACCGAGAGCTCGAGCTGTTCGCCGCCTCGAGCGGGCACCAGGGCGAGGCGCACGAAGCCCCCTCGCACCTCGGCGCTGCGAACCTCGGCCCCCTTCGTCTTGACCCGCACGCGACCGTCGGGCGCGCACCCACCGCAATCGAGCCACACCACAGCCTCGGTCTGGCCGTCGGCGCGCAGCGGCGGCCCTGCCAACGGCGTGAGGTCGGCAGCCACGGCGGCGGCCGGCAGGCCCAATGAGCTGAGGGTCAGCAGGGTCAGGGCGGTGCGGCGCACGGGGCCTCCCAGCAGGCGGCGACGGTCGCGAAAGGTAGCCCCTCGTCTGTGTGGCCGTTGTCAATGTGGCCATCGTCAAGGGGGCCAGGTGCGCGGGCGTGGGTGGGAGGGGCGGGGAGGCGCGACGCCACACGACCACGCCACGGTGGGTGGACGTCTCCCCCCATGTGGCTACCCTTGCACCATGACCGACCCCCGAGATCTCGCCCCCGCCGGCTCCCGCCTCGATGAGTTGCTGGAGTTTCCGACCGTCTTCGTCTTCCGCGTCATGGGCCCGGCCGGCGTCGGCCTCGACCGAGCCTGCCGCGAGGCGACCCAGGCGACGCTCGGTCGCGCTCCAGAGGGCGTCGAGGTGCGCCCATCGTCGAAGGGGCGGTGGTGCTCGGTGCGGATCGGCACCACGGTCGTGTCGGCCGATGAGATCGAGCGGCTCTATGGTGCCTTGCGCGACCTCGACGGGGTGCGCCTGGTGCTGTAGGCGCGATCAGAGCTCGATCACCCCGTCGTCGAGATTGAGCACCAGCCCGGACCGCCCGCCGTCTCCCATCGGGATGGGGGTGGCGGTGAGGTCGAAGAGCGTGTCGCCGGCGGTCGGACCGTCGCCGTCGGGATCGAGGTACGCCCGCAGCACCACGGCGTCGACCCGCCCCAGGGTGAGCGTGAACGCGTCGGTGCCCGCCGAGATGCGGGTCTGGCCGAGCACCGTGGGGCTGTTCCCGCCCCCAGGGGCCAGGGCTTCGACCAGCAGCTGACCTTCGGTGCAGGCGCCGCACACGACCGTACCGGTGAGCGAGGCGCCGCCGGTAGCCGAGCCTGCCGGCGCGCCCTCGCCGCCCGGGCCAGAGGCCGCCGCGCTGCCCTGGATGAAGGGGTCTTCGTAGGTGGGCACGGGGCCGCCTGCGCCGTCTCCGCCGAGCGGCCCGGGCGGCCACCCGCCACCCCGGAGGGCCTCCGCCAGGGCCTCGCCCATGAGCTGGTGGCCAGCGACGGTGGGGTGCATCTCGTCGAGGAAGAGCGCGGTGCGGGAGCGACCGCTGGCCTTGAAGACCTCAGGCACGTCGATGACCGGCGCGCCGTGTCGGGCGGCCGTGTCGCGCATCACCGCTCGGTAGGGGTCCCAGGCCTTGTCGCCCTCGCCGCCCTTCATGTCTTCGTTGTTCGCCGGGAGGACGAAGACCACGTCCGCGTCGCGCTCCCTGGCCATCTCCACCAGACGCTCGAGGTTGGAAGCGTAGTCGTTGATCTCCACCCGGCGGGGGCCGATCTGGCCGCGGCCCTTCTGCATCCACCCCACCGCGCGCACCCGCTCGACGCTGCCCTTGACCCGCACCCGCCAGTCCACCACCCGGAAGATGGCGCTCCGGGAGAGCAGGCCCCGCATGCGCGCGACGGGGCTGTCCTCGAAGCCGGTGGTCTTGGCGAGCACCTCTTTGTCCACGAACGAGTCGAAGTTGTTGTCCGACCACAGGTTCGCGATGACGAAGAGGTCGGGCTCGACCTTCAGCCCGCGCAGGGTGAGCAGGTTGATCGACTGCAGGGTGGAGTAGCCGGGGATGGCGCCGATGACGGGCTCGACCGTGCCGGGGCCGCCGGCCGCGTTGAGCAGGTCGGCTGCCACCGTGGTGAAGGTCTCCTCCTGCTCGACCCCGAACCCGAAGATGCTGCTGTCTCCGGTGGAGATCAAGCGGTACACCCCATCTGGCTTCGGCATCTCGGGCTCAGGCCCCCGCAGGCCGAGGCTGTTGATCTCGACCGTGACGCCGCGCTCCTGGTGGGTGCCCGGCGGGTACTCGTAGAGCAGGTAGGGGTTGCCCTGCATCACCGGCACGCCCTTCTGGGGCGAGGCCGGGGGGCTGTCCCAGGCGCGCAGCTCGGCTTGGTAGAGCGTGGTGACCACGCCCTCGGCCATCAGCCAGAAGCCCGCCGACACCACGCCGGCGAAGAGGAGCTGCTT
>JBDQIL010000741.1:0-3337 GCA_040264415.1 Myxococcota bacterium | reverse complement strand
GTCCCGGCGGGAGCTCGAAGCCCATTCAAGACTTCGACGCCCCGTTCCGCGCCTTCCTCGACCGCGAGCCTTTCACCGCGCTGGTCCTGGCGGCCCGCCAGCCCGTCGCCGCCGTGCGAGAGCGCCTCGCGGTGCTCCACGCCCCCGCTCTGGTCGTCGAGCCCGAGCTCCCCTTCGGCCGCAACGCCGCGTCCGGGGGGCCCCGCCCCGGCGCCGAGCGCCTCGCCGCCGCCACCCTCACGCTGGGCAGGCACCAGCTCCCCGTGAGCGGCGCCATCGATCGGGTCCTCGCCGTCCCCTCGGGGGAGCGAGCCCTGGTCGAGCTGCTCGACTACAAGACCGGCGGCGCCACCTCCGCCAGCGCCCTCCGAAAGAAGGTCGCCTCGCTGGAGCTCCCCCAGCTCCCCGTCTATGCGCTCGTGCTCCAAGAGCTGCTCGACGCGGGCGAGCCCGTCGGACGCCTGCCCGCCGGCAGCGTCGTTGCCGCCTGGGCCTACGACTTCGTGCGCGAGGCGAAGCCGGGCGGACTCGTCGCCGACCAGCTCCTGGTCGAGGGCGACGAGGCCCGGGTGCGCGACGCCCTGACCCGGCTGGTCGACCGCGCAGCCCGCGGCTCCCTGCCACCGGTCCCGTTGGAGGACCCCGAGCGCGGCCCGTCGTCCTGGGGCTTCCCGCGGGGCGCCGTGACGCTCCGCGACGTCAGCCGCTTCGAGGAGCTGGCACCCCAGATCGACCTCGAAGACGACTCCAACCCGACCGACCGTGGAGGTGAGGCATGAGCGCCCGCTGGACCTTGATTCGCGCCGCTGCCGGCACCGGCAAGACCACCACGCTCGTGCAGCGCTACCTCGGCCTGCTCCGGGACGGCCGCGAGGCCCCGCGCATGGTGGCCATCACGTTCACCCGGAAGGCCGCCGGCGAGCTCATCGAGCGCGTCTCGGACGTGCTCTGGTCCGTGCTGCTCGAGGAGCACGGGGACCCGCGGCCGCAGGCCCGGGCCGCGCGGCGGCGCCTGGCCGACGACTACGGTCTCTACGCACCGCACGCGCCGACGAGCCGAGAGGCCGTCGAGCGCGCCCTGGCCTCGCTTGGGGGCGCGCCAGTGGGCACCATCGACAGCTTCGTTCAGTGGCTGCTGAGCGAGATGCCACTGGACGCCGCCTACCCGCTGCCCGACGGCAGCACCGTGCCGTTGGACGCCCCGTTGGGCGCGGGGGGAGACCCGACCGCCCTGCTCGAGGAGGCGGCGCGGTCCACGATGCTGCAGTGGGGAGAGGCGGACGATCCGCGCCTGACACGACTCACCGGCGCGTTCACGCTCGCTGAGCTGCGTGCGCTCGCGGTGCAGACGCCCTCGTCCGAGCCGCCGACGCCGACGGCAGACCTGTTGCGATCGCTCGACGCCGCGCTCATCGCGACCTTCGCTGAGGAGGACCGTGGTGAAGGCTTGAAGACAGCAGCGCGTGAGGTCCTGGCGCTGGTGGTCCCCGGCGCGGTCGTCGCCCGGCAAGCAGCGGAAGCGGCCGGGCTCCCGCCGGACGCTCCAGAGCGCGAGGCGCTGCTGGCGTGGATGGACCAGGGCGGCGCCGCACCGGCGGCCCTCGAGACACTCTGGCCCCTGTTTTGCAAGCGCGCGGAGGGGCTGAAGGCACACCGGTGGCCGGCCGCAGCGGGCCGAGCGTTCGCAGAGGCGCTCGCAGCGGCGGGGTTCTCGAGCGTCGAGGAGGCCTTCCGCGCCGCGACCGGCATCAAGTCGGGCTTGATCGACGCGGCGACGCTCGCGAAGCATGTCGGGGCGACCCAGTCCGCTGCGGTCCCGGCCGCGATCGCGTGGCTCGCCGATCCCCAGGGCGATCCTCCCCCGGCGGTGCTCGACGCCGCGAGCGGGCTCAACAAGACCGCCAAGGCTCGGCGCGCCGTGCGGGAGGTCGTCGACGGGCTGCACTTCACCGCCGAAGCCTACGCCCACACGCTGGGGCTCGGCGGACAGCCACCCCACGACCAGCTGCGCGCGATGCTCACCACCACGGTGTCGGCTGGGGCCGCGCTGGAGCACATCGAGGGTCAGCTCTTGTCCGCGGTGAAGCCGCTGGCCGCCTCGCTGCACCGCTGGCTGTCGACCCCGCAGGAGGCCCCGCCGCCGGGCCTCGCGTGCGCGGTGGCCGGGCTGGGCGCGGCCAGCCGAGCCCGCGCCATTCGGCGCCTCTGGTCGGCCGACGCCGACCAGTACGACGCCGTCGCCCGAACGCTCTTGGCCGCTCAGGTCGCCGGCGGGCAGGTCCGAGTGCCGCTCTCCAGCCTGCGCGACCTGCTCGAGGGCGGCTTCGCCAACCCCGACACCTGGCCCGCCCTCGACGCCCTCCGCGCGGCCGTCCACGACCTCCAAGGTGCCACCTGGCAGGCCGGGATGGCGGCCGCGGCGCAGCAGGGGGCGCTCGACTACGCCGCGCTGCTCACCGCCGCCCGGTCGCTCTGCGAGGCCGCCGCGAGAGACCCCGACCACCGACTCCACGACCGCTTCCAGGCCCTGCTGGTGGACGAGGCTCAGGACAGCAGTCCGGCCCAGTTCGACTTCTACGCGGCGCTGCTGGCCGCCTGCCCGAACGCCGCGGCCGTCGCCGTCGGCGACATCCGGCAGAGCATCTACGGCTTCCGCGACGCCGAACCCCAGGGGCTGCTGCAGCTGGTGGGCGAGACAGAGGACCTCCTGGTCAACTACCGCAGCGTGCCGCCCCTCGTGGCCGCACAGCGCGCCCTGTTCGGGCCCCCGCTCGACCACGCGCTGGGACGCCGCGGCCTCGCAAATGTACAGGATCTATCATCGCTCACGGCCGATGACTCGGGGGACGAGGGTGCCGGACGACCGGTCACGCTCGTCACGGGCGCGCCCTTCGCCGGTCAGCAAGCGCTCGACCCGGCCCCCAAGCAGAAGGACGTCGATGCGGCCGCGCTCCGGGCCTTCTCCGCGCACCTCCAGGCGCGGTGGGCGGCTGGACTGGACGAGTCGGCCGCCGTGTTGGCGCCCACCTGGCGCATCGCGAAGAGCGCCTGCGCTCTGCTGCGGTCCTGGCTCGGGCCAGACGACCAGGGGCGCCCGCGCGTGTGGCTGGAGTCCGGCCGAGAGTGGCGCACGGGCCGCGTGGTCCGCGACCTCCGCATCCTGCTCACGGCGCTGCTCGATCACAGCCAGCACCTCGCGTGGGTGGGCCTGTGGAAGCACCCGATGGTGGGCCTCTCGGACCGCGCCTTGGCCCTGGCCAGCCGTCGAGCGGGGCTCCTCGGGGCTGGGGACGGGGAGATGGATCCCTGGCTCGGTCAGCCGGGCTGGATGGTCCGC
>JBDQIL010000740.1:0-3339 GCA_040264415.1 Myxococcota bacterium | reverse complement strand
TCGCTCTCGTGGCTCGCCTTGACGTAGGTGCCGATGCCGCCGTTCCACAGCAGATCGACGTTGAGCCGCAGCAGCAGGCGGATGACCACGTCCACCGGCAGCTCGGTCTTGAGCACACCGAGCAGCGACTGGATCTCGGGGGAGAGGGCCACGCTCTTGGCCCGGCGGCTGAAGATGCCGCCGCCCGCCGACAGCTTGGAGGTGTCGTAGGCGTCCCAGCCCTTGGCCGCCTTGAAGAGGCGCACCCGCTCCTTGTAGCTGGACTTCGGGTCGGGGTTGGGGTCGATGAAGATGTGGCGGTGGTTGAAGGCCGCCACGAGCCGCATGGTCTCGTGCTCGATGACGCCATTGCCGAACACATCGCCGCCGCAATCGCCGACGCCGACGCAGGTGAAGCTGTCCTTGTTGGGGTCCAGCCCAGCCTCTTGCATCAGGCGCCGCACCGTCATCCAGCCGCCCCGGGCGGTGATGCCGACCTTCTTGTGGTCGTAGCCATTCGACCCGCCCGACGCGAAGGCGTCGTCGAGCCAGAAGCCGTAGGCGTGAGACAGGCTGTTGGCCGTATCCGAGAGGTGCGCGGTGCCCTTGTCGGCGGCCACCACGAGGTAGGGGTCGTCGTCGTCGTGGATGACCACGTCGGGCGGATGCACGACCCTGCCGTCGACGATGTTGTCGGTGATGTCGAGCAGCCCGCGGATAAAGATCTGGTACAGCTCGTCGGCGCGCTTGCGGCGCAGGGCAGGGTCGCCCTTGCTGTGCTTCATGAAGAAGCCGCCCTTGGCCCCCTCCGGCACGATGAGCACGTTCTTGACCATCTGGGTGCTGACCAGGTCGAGGACCTCGCGGCGGTAGTCCTCACGGTCGGACCAGCGGATCCCGCCGCGGGCGATGTCGCCGCCCCGCAGGTGCACGCCCTCGACCGCGCGGTGATGAACGTAGATCTCGAACTTCATGCGCGGCGAGGGCATCTGCCGCACCACGCCGCAGTCGATCTTGAGCGAGATGTAGTGCTCGATGCGGTCGGTTCGGTAGAAGTTGGTGCGCAGCGTGGCGTCGATGAGGTTGTGGAGCGTGCGGAAGGTCACGTCCTGGTCGTGGTCGGCCACCCCGCGGAGCGCGTCGAGGAGGGCTTCCGAGGCGGCCTCGACCGCCTTCTTTCGGCTCCCACGCCGCGCCGGGTCGAATTTCGCCTGGAAGAACTCCCACAGCAGCGCCACCAGCTCGGGCTGGGCCAGCAGGATCTCCTGGATGCGGATCAGCGTGTAGCGGAGGCCCAGCTGGCGCGCGTAGCCGTTGTAGGCGCGCAGCATGTCCACGGCCTGCCACGGCACGCTGGCGCGCATCAGGATGCGGTTGAGCACGTCGGGCGGCATGCGCTGCTCGAAGACGGCCTTCAAGCCAGCGATCAAGAGCTCGCAGCGGTCGAGGATGCGCTCGTCGGCCAGCCCCCACACGCCCTGCAAGCGGAAGGTGTCGATGATGCGCGCGAGCCCGTCGCCCGGATGCACCTCGTCGGAGAACTGGTCCACCACGCTCACGCCGAAGTCGTCGAGCACAGGCAGGATGTCGGACAGGATGATGTCGGACGCCTGGTAGATCCGGAGGTTGATCCTTCCCTTCGGGTCTCGGAAGAGGTCGGCCTCGATGGAGGTCGGGCCGTCGAGGCGCTCGAGCATCTCGATGTCACGAGCTGTGCGTTCGGGGGCCGAGACCTGCTGGTAGATGCTGGCGAAGGCCGTGCCGTACCGAATGATGAGCTCGTCGGCGCGGTCCTCGTCGAAGCGCTCCACCAGGGCCCGATGCAGGCGGGTCGCCCACGGGGTCGCGAGCTCTTGCAGGCGGGTGGCGATGGTGTCGGAGACCTGGGTGTCGAGCTTGTCCAGGTCGGTCAGGTAGTAGTGCACCAGCATGGTCTGGTAGCGACCGACGAACACACCGTGATCGGTGACGGTGCCGCCGGTGGTCTCGACCAGCATGCTCTGCACGTCGGAGCGCAGGCGATCCGACCAGCGGCTGCGCTGCATGGCCGCCACCACGAAGGCACCCTCCATCGTGGGGTTCTGCGCCACATGCACGCGCACGTCGTGCTCTTGCTCGGCCTCGAGGACCTTCTCGATGATGGCGGTGATGGTCTCGGTGGGCGCCGTGAACAAGAACTCGGTGGGCAGCGAGTCGAAGACGTTGGCGATCCCCTTGTAGCGGTACGAGCCCGGCCGCGACTCCTGGCCGCGGAGGATCTCGGCGAGGGTGCGTCGCAGCAGCGGCACGTGACGGCTGGGCTGGGTGACCGCGCGGTAGGTGAACAGGCCCTGCAAGTAGAGGACCCGGTCGCTGTCTTGGGCGGTGGTGGGGATGAGCACGCGGATCTCATCGACCCGGCCCGCACGGTGAACGGGGGAAGGCTGCGCGCCCTTGCGCACCATCACCGTGTCGGTGCGGTCGTCGTTCGGCCAGCTCTGCAAGGCGTCGGTGGACCAGTCTTCTGCGCGAGAGGGGCGGGCGAAGCCCAGCTTCGAATCCTCCTGGACCGCGGCCATCAGCACGAAGTTGTCGGCGAGCAGCCAGCGGAGGAACTCAGCCACCTCGCGCAGGGTCTCCGCGCGGTCGGGGGTGCGATCGGCCACACGGCTGAAGCGGAAGGCCGCCGCGTCCACCAGATCGATCATGCCCTGGAAGTCGGCCACCATCGCGCCAGCCAGACGAAGCTGCCCCGCCAGGTCGCGGGCGAACTCGGTCAGGTCGTCGGGATCGAGTCCCTCGGCCTCCATCAGCACCAGGCTCTCGACCGGGTCGTCGTCTCCGCCCACGCCCACGATCTGGCCGTGGCCATCGCGCCGAACGCCGAGGACCACGTTGAAGCTGCCCAGGTACGCGCCGCCCCAACCGGTGACCGCGAGGCGCACCGTGTCTACGATGAACGGCTGGTCGGGCATCACTGTGATGAGCCGCGTCACCGACCGCGCCAGATCGGTGCCGACGGTGGGGCCCTCGTGCCGCGCGCCATCGGCGACCGTCCAGACCAACGCGATCAGGTCGAGCGCGCTCGCCGCGCTGTGGCGCGCGGCGAAGGGAGCCCGAATCTGACGCGCCACACCCTCGACGAAGGCCCGGAAGACCTCCGGATCAGCGCCCTTGGGGGCCGAATAGTTGGGCAGGGCGGCGAGCAGTTTGTCGGCGTATCCAGAGAGAGCCATGGGAGCCTGCACGGGTCTGTGGGGTGAAGGGGCCGCGCGGTTGGATCGGCCCCTTCACCCCACAGTCCCGTGCAGGCTCCCCTGGGTCGCGCTGGCTACGCCGACAAACTGCTCGCCGCCCGGCCCAACTAGTCGGCCCCCCAGG
>JBDQIL010000739.1:0-3341 GCA_040264415.1 Myxococcota bacterium | reverse complement strand
GGCGACAGCCGCGGGGGCGGCGGCGGCAGCACCTACGGACAGTCGGGGCGGCCATGGGAGTTCAACATGCGCGACGTGTTCCGGTGGTGCGAGCTCCTGGTGGCGGAGCAGTGCCCAGGCCCCGACGAGCCCTGGCGCGCCGACCTCCAGGGCGCGCTCGACGCCGGCCCGGCGCCCGACCTCGCCGGGTCGGTGATGCGGGCGCTCGGGGCCGCCGAGTCTGGGTCTGCTGGGGTCGGCGACGCCCTCCGAGCGGGCGCGGGTGACGCCCCTGACGTGGGCGACGCGGTGCTCTCCTCGGTCGGCGCGGCCGACGATCTCGGCGCCCTGCTGAGGGCCGCCCTCGACTCGGGCGATGCCCCCGATGTCGCAGACGGCGTGCTCGCTCAGATCGGGGCCGAGGCCGCCGCCCCGGTGGGCGAGGCCTTGACCGACGGGGCCGGCCCCGCGCCCGATCTCTGGGGCGACATCGCCGCGGTCATCGGGGTCGAGGCGGCTGCCACGGTGACGCCGGTCGCCGCTCCGACTTCGCCGGTGGTCTCGCTCGACCGCGAGCGGGCCGCCCGGCGCCCATGGCTCGCTGGCGTCGCGGGCCTCGCCGCCGCCGCTGCCGCGCTGGTCATCGCGCTCGGGCCATGGGGGGGCGAGACCGCCGCGCCCTACGACTATGAATTGGCTGCCGTCAACACGGTCGAGATCGAAGACATCTCGGTCGGTGACGACGCCATCGTGCAGGTCCTCCAGTTCGAGGACGACGCGCCTACCATCATCTTCATCGATGTCCTCGCCGAGCCGCTCTCGGACGACGGGGACGAAGGGGCCACGCTGTGAGCCGTATCCTCCCGACCCTGCTGTTCGGGGCCGCCCTGGCCCTCGGGGTGAGCGCGCCCGCGCCCGCTCACGCCGCCGACACGCCCGCCGCGCAGGCGCCCTCCGGAAAGGTGACGCTCACCATGCCGGTGGTGTATGCGACGGCCGCTCACGCCCGCGTCGATCCCAAGCTGAAGTCGGTGGTGCGCTACCTCCAGCACCTGCGGTACACCGGCTTCGAGCTCCTCGACACGCACCGCCTGCAGCTCCCGGTGAAGGGGTCGCAGAGCATCAACATCGAGGGGGGCCGCAAGGTCACCGTCGAGCTCCTGAGCCGTGACGCCCGCCGGGCTCGCGTGCGGGTGCAGATTGAGGCGGGCAAGGGCCGCAAGGTGCTCGACACCACGATGTGGCTCAACCGCAACAGCACCGTCATCGTGGCTGGGCCGCGACACAAGGATGGAATCCTTGTGCTGCCTCTGACCGCGCGCTACTGACACCGGGTCCAACCGTCTCGTTGGCGTGGCGTCCGTCCGGGCGTCGGCCAATGTCCATCAGGCCCCGGCTGCCCGTGACCGTCTTCGCAAAGATCATCTCCGGAGAGATTCCGGCCGATATCGTCTACGAAGATGACCACGTGGTGGCTTTTCGTGACGTCGCGCCCGTGGCGCCGACGCACATCCTGGTGATCCCCCGCAAGCCCATCGTGTCGGTGGCCCACGCCACCGCCGACGACTCCGAGCTCATGGGCCGGCTGCTCCTCGCAGCTGCCCAGGTCGCTCGCGAGCAGGGTTTGGAGGAGAGCGGCTACCGCCTCGTCACCAATGTGGGGCGAGACGGTGGGCAGTCCGTGTTTCATTTGCACGTGCACCTGATTGGCGGCCGTACCTTCGGCTGGCCGCCGGGCTGAGGCCCAACCCCGCGGCTGCGGCCGCACCCCAGGCGCGCACACCAACGCTGAAGACAGGAGCTGGCCAGCAATGGCGACTTACGATGCGAACCTGCATGAGCAGGCCTTCGAAGAGATGGAGGCCAGCCGCAAGACCGTGTACACGCTCATCGCGACGCCCGAATATTCCATGATCTGCGCGGGAGACCGCGTGGAGTTCGGAAAGTTCGGCTCCATCACCATCGGGATGGTGCGCAAGTACCCGAGCCTCGAGAAGCTCGTGGAGCGTGAGGGCTGGCAGTGCCTGGTCCCGAACGCCGACGACGCCGACGACGCGCTGGCACAGCTGCGCGACGCCAATGACTGGGATTCCGGTCAGGAGCAAGAGCTCGGCATCGTGGCCATGCGCGTGCGCGAGGCGCGCCGCAAGGACAACGACTAGTCCGACCGGCGGTCTGCCGCAGGTCGGGGGGTGAGCAGCGCGCGCAGCGTGGGGTCGTCGGTCCCGCGGAGCGCGCTCGTGGTGAACTCGGCGGTGTCCGCGAGCGCTGCGTAGAGCTGCGCCTGCAGCCCCATGTCGAGCCGGTCGAGCTGCTTGACGAGCTTCGCCTCGTCGGTTCGCTGCTGCTCGTAGTCTTCCCAGAGGCCCCACAGCTCGGGGTGCGGACCGAGGAGCGTGGCCGCTGCGGACCGCTCTCGATCGCGCTTCTCCTGCCGCGACACGCCGTCATGCGGGGTGATGTCTCCGATGATCGCTTCGGCGACGTCGTGGAGAATGCACAGCGCCAGCACCCGCTCTCGGTCGAGGTGGGCAGGGCACACCGCGAGCGCGAGCAGGGCCATGCCCCACGAGTGGGCCGCGACCGACTCGGGCGGGTCGATGCCCACCCGGAGCCACCCCGCCCGGTCGGTGTGCTTCAGGCGGAACGCGATCTGCGCCAGCGCAGCGACGGTCACCGGACCACGCGCGCGCGCTGCTCGGGCCGGCCCATGGCCAGCAAGAAGGGGTCGCTGGACTGGCGAGCCTGGAAGTCGTCGCGGCTGCGCATGCCCTGCCAGCCAAGCGAGACGAGCACCTGGCCCACGGCTCCCCCCAAGTTCGACCCCGGGCCCGGCAGGATGATGACATCCGGGGCCAGCTCGCCGAGCGCCGCGACCACCATGGCGGTGAAGTCGTAGGGGCGGGTCACCTGATGGCCCAAGGTGTAGGCGGACAGGGCCGCGCGGTCGGTGAAGGCGGGGCGCCACCGTTGGCCGCGCCCATTGATGAGCGGGGTGTGCGGCGTGGCCCATGCGAGATCGGCCAGATCGGCGGCCGCCTGGTCCCGGGCTGGCTGCAGGAGCGGCGTGTGGAAGGCCGAGTGCAGCGGGAGGCGGAGGGGGAAGGCGACGCCCCGGCCTTCGATGCGGGGGAGGGCGTCGGTGGCGGCCTTGAGCGCGGCGTCGGTCCCGCCCAAGATGGCCTGGCCCCCCAAGTGGATGGACCAGAACAGGTCGGGCGTGTGGGCGATGGCGTGCTGGACGGCGTCGACGCGCGCGGGGTCGGGGCGCCAGGCGTCATCCACCAGCGGGTAGACGATCTGCCCGCCGACCACGTTGTCTTTCTGGTACCCGCCCATGGTCTCGATGAGCCGGCCGCACT
>JBDQIL010000738.1:0-3344 GCA_040264415.1 Myxococcota bacterium | reverse complement strand
CCACGGGGGGGCGGGCGGCGAGACGAGCCGCGGGGCAAGCGGCGGCATCATCCCACGGATGGGGTCCGGCCTCGACCGCAAGGCGGTGTCAGGCGGTGCATGCGCCTACGGCTCGACGATGAAGGCCGGCGCAGCTTGCAGCTCGAGGGCGGCCGACATGCTGGAGCAGGCGCCGTCGGCGTCTTGCAGGTCGGCGGCCGCGGGCAGCGCGGTGGCCAGCAGGTCCTTGAGGCCCTGGTCGATGCCGTTGTTCTGCACGATGTCGAGGATGTTGGCCACGGACATCCCGCCGCCGAATTGGGCGGGTGTGGCGGGGGCGCTGGGGTCGAGCTCGAGCCGGAGGGCGGCGCCCTCGAGCGGGAGCGCGATCACCGCGGTGATCACCTGCAGCTCCAGCGTGAGGGCCATCCCGCGGGCGTGCAGGGCGCCGTCCTCCACCCAGGCCTCGGTGGCCATCGAGCGGTCCTCGCTCTCCGCCCAGGCCCAGGAGAGGCCGTCGAGCAGCAAGCCGTTGGTGCCCAGCAGCACGTCGCCGTCGACCTGGCCGAGGGTGACGGTCACGCAGTCATCGTCCTGCCAGTCGTCCAAGCCCAGCACCTCGATGGCCAGCAGCAGCTCGCCCTCGTTGATGGAGGCCTGCAGGAGCCCCTCGGCCGCGACGGCCTCGGTCTGCTCCAGGACCGGCACCAGGCCGGCCAGGGCGTTGTCGATGCCGGGGTTGCCGAGGGGGTCGGTGAGGTCTTGCTTTCCGCAGCCGGCGGCGTCGCCGATGTCGCTGACCTGTTCGTCGAGGTCGAAGCCCCAGCCCACCCCAGCATCCGACCGGGCGAAGCCGATCTGCTGCACGATGAAGACGCTCCGGGTGGCCTCCGAGTCGCAGGTGTGCGCGGCGGCGCCCGAGTCGGACCCGCCGCCGCCGTTGGGGGCCGGGGCGCACGACAGCGCCAGCGCGCCGGCGATGGCGGGCAGCAATGCGGCAGAGGGTAGGGGGGAGCCGCTCATTCGGAGTACAGGTAGGCGGGGATGGCTTCGTACTCGAGGGTCACGCTCATGTGCCGGCAGGTGGTGCCGTCGGCGGACAGGTCGGCGGCCAGCGGGAGGGCCTGGTTGAGGATGTCCTTCAGCCCGGCGTCGATGGCCTCGCCGTTGAGCACGTCGAGCATGTAGTCGACGGAGAAGCCGCCCCCGAAGAAGCCGGTCGACACGCCGCCGTCCTCGTCGAGGTCGAGGCGCAGGGCGCCGTCGCTGACCGCGATGTCGAAGGTGGCGGCCAGCACCGCGAACTGCAGGTTGAAGTCGATGCCGTCTACGATGGCGGTGCCGTCTACGATCTGCACGCCCTCGACCGTCACGATGGCCTCGTCGGGGTCCCAGGCGAAGGTCTGGCCGTCGAGGATGGTGCCGTCGGTGCCCACCAGCGGGGTGCCCACGGCGGGCCCGAAGCGCGCGGTGACGCAGTCGTCGTTCATGGGGTCGTCGACGCCGGTGAGCTCCACCATCATGAGCAGCTCGCCCGAGCTGATGGAGTCCTGCAGCAGGCCCTCGACCGCGGCGGCCTCGGTGGCCTCGAGGGTGGGCAGCAGGCCGGCGAAGGCGTTGTCGATGCCGGGGTTGCCCTCGGGGTCGGTGAGGTCGAGCTTGCCGCAGCCGTTGGCGTCGCCTGCCGCAGAGTCGAAGCCGTCGAGGTCGAAGCCCCAGCCCACGCCGTCGTTCGACCGCGCGAAGTACATCTGCCGCAGCACCACGGCGGTCGAGGCGTCGGGGTCGTCGCAGGTGCCCAGGTTGGCGGGGGCCGCCGAGTCGCCGCCATCGGGGGCGCACGCCACCGGGAGGCACGACAGCACGGCGGCCGCCAGGACGGGGAGGGGCGCGCGCATCGCTCAGCCCTCCAGCGCCGACAGGCCGTCGGCGGTGTAGGTGTCGCCGTCGCCCCACGAGGTCGCGTTGATGCCGAGGGCGCGCAGCAGGGTGAGGGTGACCTTGCCGGCGTTCTCTTCGGAGTACGACCGGTAGTGCACGTCTTGGGCCAGCGCGCCGCCCGCCGATCCGGCCACCACGATGGGGATGTTGCGGATGTCGTGGGTGCGGGCCTCGCCGTGCTCGGAGGTGGCGAGGATGCAGCAATGGTCGAGCAGGGTCTCGTCGCCCTCGGGCACCGCGTCGAGCGACTCGAGGAAGTACGCCAGCTCCGAGATGATCTGCACCGTGATGTTGTGCACGTTGGGCTGGGTGCCGGCCTCGTCGTGGGTGAGGTTGTGGTGGCCGTCGGGGGCGCCGGGGAACAGCAGGTTCGACACCGGCTTGCTGATCTGGAAGTGGAAGACCCGCGTCTGGTCGCAGGCCAGCGCCATGGTCATCACGTCGTGAACGGCCATCGACCGGGCGGAGATCTGCACCCGGCCTTCGACGTCGGGGTAGCTGGCGTCGGGCTCGGTGGGGCGCGCGCAGCTCTCGAGGTCGGGGGGGTCTTCTTGCAGGCGGGCGAGCCGCTGCTCGAGGTCGCGCACGCCGTCGAGGTGGGCCTCGAGGCGCTGGCGGTCTTCCGAGCCGAGCTGCCCCTGGAGCGACTGCACGTCGGCCATCACCGAGTCGAGCACCGAGCGCCGGTAGCCCAGGCTGGGATCGACCACGCCCTCTTCGCCGGGCTCGCGGAAGGTGGGCCCGAAGATGCGCTCGTAGAGGGTGTAGGGGTCGCTCTCGCCCGGGTTTCGGGCGTGCGGGCCGGTGAACGAGAAGACCTGGTCGGTCTCGAGCCCCACCTCGACGCTCTTGAAGATCGTGGTGCGGCCGATCTCCTCGGCGACGATCTGGTCGATGGTGGGCCCCTGCACGGTCCAGTCGTCGTCGTCGCCCACGGCGTCGAGGCCCGTGAGCAGGCCGCCCGCGCCCGACCAGTGGGGGATGTAGTTGGGCACCTTGACGGCCATGCCGGTGAGCACCGCCAGCTTGGACTTCACGTTGGCCAGCGGGGCCAGCTCTTCGGAGAGCGACCAGTCGTCGCCGGTGCCCTCGCCGGTGGGCATCCACTGGTCGGGGCGGTTGCCGTTGCCCCAGAACCACACGCCGAAGCGCTGCGGGAAGAGGGTCTCGGCGTGAGCGGCGCGGCCGGCGAAGACCTCGAGCCACGGCAGGCCCACGGCGACGGCGGTGCCGCCCATCAGCCCGCGCAGCATGCCGCGGCGGGTGGGCCCGGCGTGGGCGGGGCCGGTGGGCTGCCGCGCCGGGGCGCGCCCGGATGGTGGCCGCGAGGCGGCGCTCGTTGCGGGGTCCCGGGTCGGGCTGGCGCGGCGGTCGGGGGTGCGGGCCGGTGAACGAGAAGACCTGGTCGGTCTCGAGCCCCACCT
>JBDQIL010000737.1:0-3344 GCA_040264415.1 Myxococcota bacterium | reverse complement strand
GCCGTGGGGCGGCGTGCTGCGGGCCTTCGTGGCCGATCCGTCGCCCGTCCTCCCCCTGCTCGACGCCCTGGTCGCCGATCCATCCCGCTACGTGCGGCGGAGCGTCGCCAACCACCTCGGCGACATCGCCAAGGATCACCCCGCGCTCGCGGTGGAGACCGCCCGGCGCTGGCTCGCCGCCCACCCCACCGACCCCACGCGGTGGATCGTGCGCCACGGGCTGCGCCACCCGGTCAAACAAGGCGACCCGGCGGCCCTCGCGGTGTTGGGCTTCAGCGCCCCGAAGGTCGCCAGCGCCACCCTGAGCCTCTCCCCCGACCCCGTCACCCTGGGCGGCACGCTCACCGCATCGGCGGCCTTTACGAGCGACGCCAAGCAGCGGCTGGCCCTCGATCTCGTGCTGGGCCTCCGCCGCAAGGACGGCACCCTCGGCCGGAAGGTCTTCAAGTGGACCACGGTGGAGGGGGCCGCGGGCGAGCGCTGGACCGGCGCCAAGGCGCTGCCGCTGCGGGCGGTGAGCACGCGCCGGCACTACCCGGGCCGCCACACCCTGGCGCTGCAGGTCAACGGGGTGGAGGTGGCCGAGGCGGCCTTCGAGCTGCGCCTGCCGGAGGCGACATGACCACCCTGCGCCGCGTGCGAGACGGCGACGCCCTGGCCCTGCTGGCCCTCGAGCGCGCGCTGGCCGCGGACGGCCGGGGGATGGTCAAGGGGCTCGACGATCTGCCCGACCACCCCGCCGACATCGACCACAACGTCCGCGAGTGGCTCTCGCTGGCCCGCTGGCGGGGGGTGCGCTTCGTCCAAGAGACCGAGGCGGGGGAGATCGTGGGCGAAGGCAGCCTGCGCCGCCTGGGCCCGTCGATGATCGATCATGTGGCCGTGCTGGCCCTGGGCATTCACCCCGCTGCGCAGGGCCAGGGGCTCGGCCGCGCCATGATGAACGCGCTGCTGGCGTGGGCCCGGTCGCCGCCGGCGCACCCGTCGGGCCGGGCGCGTCCGGTGCGGCGGGTCGAGCTGTATGTGCGCGCCGACAACGATCGCGCGCAGGCGCTCTACCAGTCGCTCGGCTTCACCGTGGAGGGTCGCCGGGCCCGCTTCGTGCGGCTGCCGGGCGACCGCTTCGTCGACGACCTGGTGATGGGCCTCTGGCTGGGCTGACCGGCCTCGCCGCTCATCTCTCCACTCGCGCCGGATCAGGGGCGCAGCCACCGCGGCAGCGGGATCGCGGGGATGGGCTGCCCGCGGGCCGCGTCGGGCGACTCGAAGCGGGCCACCCCGGCGATCTCGTGGCGGCGCCGGTGGTCGCCGATCCAGGGCTGCTCCTTGCGGATGCGGCGGTCGCGCATCGTCTCCCAGCGGGGGTCTTCGGCGGCGTCGGGATCCCACGTCCACAGCGAGTAGGGGGTGTCTTCGGCCAGCTTCGTGGCGCCCGGCATGCCCTGCACCCACCACAGGATCGCGCCCTCGGCCTGCCGACCGTCGACCACCATGTGGGTGGCGGCGGCCAGGCCCGCGTCGCGGGCCTTCGAGTCGAGCGAGCCGTCGTAGGTGTAGGCCACCCGCCGGTTCGACACCATGGGCGACAGGTCGCGCGGCACGGCCGGCACGCCGTCGTCGGGGATCATCTCGACCAGCGCCCAGCCGGGGTGTACCCAGGCCGGGTTCTGCGGGAGCAGCGTCACGCGGTGGTTCTGGTCGATGGCGTGGGCCTGGAAGCGCGCCCCCACCAGGCCCAGCACCGCCACCGTGGCGATCGCGGCCACGCCCGCCCGGGCCCTTCCCAGGCGTGGGTGCGCCGCCAGCCGCAGCAGCCGCCCGGCGCCCTCGGCGGCCGCGACGGTGAGCAGCGCCACCGCGGGCGCGAGGTGGTGGCTGTGGCCCGCCCACGCGCGGTCGATGGCGTGGCCCTGCGGCAGCGTGAGATGGAAGAACACCAGCCCGGCGGCCGGCAGCAGGTAGTGCGGGGCCAGGGCGCCCAGCGCCGCCAGCGGCACGAGCATCCAGGCATAGAAGCGGCCCCAATAGGGCCACCCGTCGAGGTGGAGCACGCCGTGCTGGCCGCCCACCTGGGTGAGCACGCTCACCAGCGGGGTCTTGTAGCTGGTCTCGCCGGATGGGAAGGCCGCCTCGACCCAGGCCAGGTACGCGCCCACCATGATCCCAGCGAGCGCGATGTTGAGCAGCCAGCGCTTCCAGCGCACGCGCCCGCCGCCGTTGGCCGTGGAGCCCGGCCAGCGCCACGGCACCGCCAGCACCGCCAGCACCAGCACCACCGGGATGGTCTCCTCGCGGGGCAGCAGCCCGGCGACCACGCCGAGCGGCACGAACCAGGGCCGGTCGGCCTGCAGGGTCCAGGCCAGAAAGACCAGGCACGGCAGCGCCAGCACGAGGTCTTGGTAGTCTTGGAGCGCCAAGGCCACCATGGGCGGGCTGAAGAGGTACAGCGTCGCGCCGGCGATGCGGCCCCCGACGTGGCCCGCGGCCCGCTCCCCCAGCAGCCCGGCGGGGATCGCCCCCAGCAACACGAGCAGGATCTGCACGCGGGCGAGGCCGTAGGCGGTGGGATCGAGGCGGTACAGCGCCGCCACCGGGAAGAGCGCGGGCGCGCGGTGGCCCGACCAGGTCCAGGTGTCGTCGTAGCCCTGATGGACCGTCTGGAAGAACTCGCCGCCCAGGGCCAGGTTGTGCACGATCTGGTGGTAGACCGCGAAGGCGTAGGGCTCGACCACCTGCATGGCCGCGACGCGGGCCACCGACGTGCTGGCCGCCGTGCTCCACCAGAGCAGCCCCAGGGTGGCCACGAGGGCCCAGGCGAGCAGCGAGGTGCCGGTGCGCAGCGTCATGCCGGCGAGCCTATCCGACGCGCCCCCCTACATCGTCACGCCCACGACCAGCAGGCCCACCGCGAGCACCACCAGGAGACCCAGCAGCGCCCAGGTCACGGTCGAGGTGCGGGGACGCATGTCGGAGGTCTGGGCGCGCACGGCGGCGTAGGGGCGCGACAGCACCACCCGGCCCTTGGCGCTGTGGGTCAGGTAGAGCGCGTAGCCGCCGATGACGGTGCCCACCGGGATGTTGAGCAGCGACAGCCCCGCCGCGAGGGTGGCGGGCACGGTGGCCCACGGCGCCAGGCGACGCAGGCCCACGCCGGCCGCCAGCTGCAGGGCCGCGATGCCCCCGATGAGCGCCACGGGCACCACCACCTCGGCCCACAGGCTCATGGCGCCCCAGTCGCTGCCCGGCAGCTCGGCGAGGAGCACGACCCCCACCAGCAGCATGGCCCCGCCGCCCAGCACGAAGAGCAGGCCGAAGGCCCGCAGCGACGCCTCGTGCTGGATGTG
>JBDQIL010000736.1:0-3345 GCA_040264415.1 Myxococcota bacterium | reverse complement strand
GAGCGTGACATCGGTCGACGTGGTCGACCCGGTCGAGCCCGCTGAGCCATGCGAACCGGACCAGCGGGGGCTCGTGTTCGTGGTCGTGCCGCTGCCGCCGGCGCCGCCGCCCGCGCCGCCGCCCGCGCCACCCGACCCAGCCGTGTAGGGGCTGGTGCTGCTGCTGTAGTTGCCGCCGTTTGAACCACTGAGATCGATGGTTCCGGAGATGACGACCGAGCCGGTCGCCCGAATGATGAGCGGGGTTGAGCCGGGCGCGCTCAAGGTCACGCCCGCGGGCAGCGTGAAGTCGGTGAAGTTGTACTCGGCCGCCGTGAGCGAGGCGGTCGTCGACGCCGCCGACACGGTCAACGACCCGTCGGCGCCCGTCCCGCAGTCGTCGCAGTCCGCCTGGGCCGTCGGCGACACCATCTCGATGTAGCCGGACGAGTCGTCGATGAGGGCTTGGATGAAGCTGGCGGGTCCGCCGGTGGTCGTGGCGGTGGTGACCTGGTCGCCCGCGGCCAGGCTCTGGAAGCCGGTCGCGACCCCGGCGGACGAGCTGAGGGCCAGGCAGGACCACGCGCCCGACGCCAGGGTGTAGGCGGCCACCTCGCCGTCTCCGCACGACAGCCCCGCCAGGGTGTCGTCGTCGCCATCGGCCAGACCCGTGGGCACGCCGGTCAGCTGACTCCAGTCGATCACCGAGTCGGTGGTCAGGATGGAGTACCCGTCCATGGTTGAGCCCGGGTACAGATCGACCGAGTCGGTGCCCACCGCCACCACGACGTCGGCGTCGGTCAGCGTCGTGTCGCTGAAGCCATCACAGGTCCACGCCGGGATGTCTGCGTCAAAGACCGCCCACTGGCCGTCGGTGCAGGTCAGGTTGGCCACGGTGTCGGCGTCATCGCCGTCCACGAAGTCGCCCGGCACCCCGGTGAGCTCCGACCAGTCCACCGTGGGGGTGGGCCCCGTCCACGACCCGTCGCTGGTGACCACCTCGGTGCCGTTGACCGTCAGGCTGCCCGCGTCGATGTCGGCGCCGGGGGCCAGCTCTTCAGCAACCCCCGCGATGCGGGCGAAGGGCACGCTGCCGATGGCCATGCGGGGGACCATCGCGGGCTCGCCGTCCAGCTGGACCTCAAGGTACAGCGGCCACTGGTCGAGGACGCTGTCCTCAAGCGGGTTGTCCGTCTCGTCGGCGCCCAGCATCACCGCGTAGAAGCCGTTGGTGAAGTCCACCGGCTGGCTCTCCTCCCACAGCGTGCTGCCGCCAGACTCGCTGTCCATCAGGCGGAACGTGACGTCGAGGGTGTCCTCGACCGGCAGATCGTCGGCGTCCAACACGCGGCCCTGGGCCGTCAGCTGGGCGGGCACCGCCAGCGCCACAGACGGGGCGATGAGCAGTGTCAGGGCGGTCAGGGCGCGGCGCATGGGCGTCTCACTGGGTTGGGGTCGCGCAGGATCACGGCGCGACCCGGAAGATGGGGCCGGGCTGCAGGGTGTGGGTGCCGTCGGTGGCGACAGCCCCCGTCGCGAAGTCGGCTGGAGCGATGCAGGTCACCGCGGTGTGGTCGCCGCTGGTGGCGATCCCGCCACCCGCACACAGCGCATGGCCGCTGACGGTGCGGGAGTCGGCGTTGGTGCCGTCGCCGGTGTCGGTGCCGTCGGTGCCGTCGGCTCCGTCACCGCCGTCATCGCCGTCGTCGTCTCCCGAGTAAGGCTTGGGCTCGTCGTCCTTGCCATCGAAGATCCCGCACCCCGACAGAACCCCGACGGTGACGGCGAACATGGCGATGTTGCGGATGTTCACGCTGTGGCTCCAAGCGACGGGACTCCCGGGCACTAACAGAAAACTCGACAGGGGAAACTGGGGCAGCGCGACCAGAAGAACAGCCGTGCCGCCAGCTCAGCGAGGGCGGCGGCACAAGCGCTGCGAGCGCTGCAGGGCCGCAGCGGTAGGCTTGATGGAAAGCGCCACGGGAACGGCCTCTTCACACCATCGACTCGCGAGGCGGGAGCCCACCCCGCTCACCCGACCACCTGCGGTAAGGTGGGCGCTGTCGCCCCAGCCCAACCCATCGCCCGACGGGACCCGTGATGCTCGTTTCCCTTCTGCTCTCCGCCACGCTCGCCCTGTCCCCGGCCCACGCCACCGACGTCTGGCCCGATGTCGCCACGCCCGCCTCGAGCTCCCGCGACGGCAGCCGGGACGCCGCCGTCGTGATCGCCATCGAGGACTACTTCGTGGCCCAGGACATCCCGGGCGCGGTGACCAACGGCAAGGCGTGGGTGCACTGGCTGAAGTCGGGCCACGGGGTGCCGATGGTCAAGCCGCTGTTCAACCAGCAGGCGACCAAGACGAGCATGGTGGCGGAGGTGTCTCGGATGGCGGCGCGGGTGAAGCCTGGCGGTCGTCTGTGGGTGGTCTACATCGGCCACGGCGCGCCCTCAGAGTCCGGCGACGACGGTCTGCTGGTGGGCGTGGATGCCCAGCAGACGCCCGAGTCCATCGAAGACCGTGGCTTGGCGCGGGGCCAGCTGCTGGCGGCAGCCGAGGCGGCGCTGCCAGCCGACACCGAGGTGGTGCTGGTGCAGGACGCGTGCTTCAGCGGCAAGACGTCGCGGGGCGACCTGGCGCCGGGCATGGCGCCGCTGAAGACGGTGTCGGCGCGGCTGGGTCCCAAGGTGACGGTGCTGTCCGCGGCGCGCAGCGACGAGTACGCCGGCCCCTTGAGCGACGGGACGCGCCCCGCGTTCAGCTACCTGGTGTTGGGCGCGCTTCGGGGGTGGGGGGACCGGAACGGCGACGGCCGGGTGAGCGCGCGCGAGGCGGTGTCCTATGCCGACGATGCGCTGGTGCAGACGACGACGGGCCGGTCGCAAACGCCGGAGCTGTCGGGCCCGGATGTGGCGCTGGGCCAGTCGGGCAAGGAGCGCGCGCCGGACCTGACGGCGTTGGCGATGGCTGCGGTGTCCAGCCCGTCGGGCTCGGTCGGGTCTGCCGGGCAGGTGCAGGTGGACCTTGGTGGTCAGGCGACAGACTTCGCGGCGCTTGCTGCGCAGGCGGAAGCGGCAGATGCCGCGGCTGCAAAGGCCGCCCGCAACAGGGCCGAAGCGCATGCGACCCTCCAGGGGGGATAGCCGGGGGCCGAGGAGGCGGGCGCGCCGTTGACGCCCTTCGCGGGTCCGCTTTCCCCGCCTGAAGGCCCGGCAGCGTTCGAATTCTGTTCATCCGCCCGCCCCACGCGCACGGACCCCACCCGCTGCTGGGAGGCGTCGGTTGCGAGGTGCGGCGCGCGCTCACGCCGCCTGTGCGTCCCCCGCGGGTGGGGCGCGGGCAGCGGCGCGGTCCAGGCCTCCGAG
>JBDQIL010000735.1:0-3345 GCA_040264415.1 Myxococcota bacterium | reverse complement strand
GGCTTCGTGAGGGTGGGACGCGCCTCGACCGATCTCATTCACGCGATCCCGCTGGTCCGGGGCGGGCGCGGCGAGTACCGTTCGCGCGATGGCCGCCCCCACCGCACGCCCCGCCTCCCTCACGCGCCGCATCGTCGTGAACGCCGCGCTGATGCTGACGTGCGCCGCGGTGGTGTACCCGGTGCTCTGGGTGCTCAAGATGGCGCTCAGCCCTGGGCAGGCCTTCTCGATGGACCCAGGCCTCATCCCGTCCGCGTTCACGCTCGAGCACTTCGAGGCGGTGATCTTCACGCGAGACGAAGCGGGTGGCTGGCTCTTCGGGCGGCAGCTCGCGAACTCGCTGGTGGTCTCACTCGCGACGTCGGCGGTGGGCATCGGGCTGTCGTGTACGGCCGCCTACTCGATGAGTCGCTTCGCCTTCCCCGGCCGAGACGCCGGCATGCAGCTGTTCCTGGTGACGCAGATGTTCCCGGGGGTGGTGATGCTCATCCCCCTCTACATCTTGCTCGACACCCTGGGTCTGCTGGACTCTCTGGCAGGGCTGGCGCTGGTCTACAGCACGACGGCGATCCCGTTCTGCACCTGGAACTTGAAGGGCTACTTCGACACCATCCCCCTGGATCTCGAAGAGGCTGCCCGGATGGACGGCGCCAACCAGTGGACCATCTTCACGCGCATCGTGCTGCCCCTGGCGCGACCGGCCCTCGTGGTCACCGGCCTCTTCTCGTTCATGACCGCTTGGAACGAGTTCATCCTCGCCATGACGCTGATGGGGGACGCTCGCTCGTTCACGCTTCCTGTGGTGCTCAACAGTTACGTCGGAGACTTCGGGACGGAGTGGGGGCGCTTTGCTGCCGGCGCGATCCTGGTGAGCTTGCCGGTGATGGGGCTGTTCTTCCTGCTGCAGCGGCACCTGGTCGAGGGGCTCACGGCAGGCGGCGTCAAGGGCTGACGGCCGCTGGGCTGTGAGGGCGCCTGGAGCGAGGGCGGGGTCAGGCGCGCAGGTGCGACGCCTGGTGAACCCACTCGACGCCGTCGGTCGCGGGGAGCCCGTCGGGCGGCAGGCCGGACCCGCCAATCACCACGCGGGTGCCCGAGGGGGCGGCGTCGCGCAGGGTGCGCGCGTAGGCCTCGAACTCAGCGGCCGGCCGGGGCTGCAACACCGAGACACACACCATGGCGGGCGCCTCTTGCTCGACCGCGAGCGCGAGGTCGGCGGCGGGGATGTCGGCCCCGAGCCAGGAGATGCGGTACCCCTGGAGCGCGAGGCGGACCGCGACGCCGAGCAGGCCCAGCTCGTGGCGCTCGTCGGGGAAGCCCGCGCAGATCACAACGGGGCCGCTCTCGGGCCCGTAGCCGAGGGCCATCAGCATGCCGACCATCTTCTCGCGGCACCAGGCGCTGGCGAAGTGCTCTTGGGAGATGGAGATCTCGCCGTTCGCCCAGAGCTCGCCCACGTCGCGCAGGGCAGGAAACAGCAGCTGCTCGATGCGGTCTTTGTAGGGGCGGCCTGCGACCAGCTGGAGCGCCTGCTCGGCTCCCTCGCGGTCGTACTCGAGCAGGCAGTCGCGCAAGCGACTGGCCAGCGCGGTGAGGTCGCTGCCGGTGGGCAGCCCAGACGCTTGGCGCTGCTTGGCGAGGTCGCGGGCCGCCGCGGCGCGCTCCCGCATGAGCGACACGGCCTCACCGACTCGGTGGCCGGCGTCGATGAGCGCCTTCAGCTCTCTCAACCTCGCGACATCGTCTTGAGAGTATTCGCGGTAGCCGTTGTCTCGCCGGTCGGGCGTCACCAGGCCGTACCGGCGCTCCCAGGCGAGGAGCGTGTTTCGCGGCACGCCGACCATCTCGGCGACAGACTTGATTCGATATCCCATCGGAATTCTCGGGTGAGGGATGCTTCAGTGTGCAGAGTGTGAACATGCCGCGGGGCAGTTGAACACACTTAGCGGGGATCGGGCCAGAAGGACAGCGGGAGGCCGAAAGAATCCTCGGTCGGGTCGCGCTGGAGGGGGGGGGGTCACCGGGACTTGATGCGGTTGGATGTGGCAGGCGCAGACTGTTTGCACCGCCTGTGCAAAGAGTATACAGCGTCAGCGAAGCGACGCAAGAACGATCCTCATCTTTGGAGCTAAGATGCGAGTTCTGGTGACGGGTGCGACGGGTTTCATCGGCCGCGCCCTCTGCATGCGCCTGCTCGGAGCGGGGCACGAGGTCGTCGCGCTCAGCCGCAGCCCGGATCGGGCTCGGGTCGCCTTGGGCGCCGAGGTCGAAATTGTGCCCCTCGATCCAGATCAGGGCGGCGGCTTCGGCGCGGCGCTCGATGGGTGCGATGGCGTGGTCCACCTCGCTGGTGAGAGCATCTCGGGTGGACGCTGGACCGACGCGAAGAAGGCCCGGATTCGCTCGAGTCGGGTCGATCTCACCCGCACCCTGGTCGCCGCGATGGCCGCCATGTCGGCGCCGCCCCGCGTGCTGGTGAGCGGGAGCGCGGTCGGCGTCTACGGAGACCGTGGCGACGAGGTGCTCACGGAGGAGAGCCCGCCGGGAGATGGCTTCCTCGCCGATGTGGCGCGGGGCTGGGAGGCAGCGGCGCTCGAGGCGCGCGCGGCCGGCGTGCGGGTCGCGCTGGTCCGCACGGGGGTGGTGCTGGGCGTGGACGGAGGCGCGCTCCCGGTGATGGCGCTGCCCTTCCGAATGGGGGTCGGAGGTCGGGTGGGTGACGGTCGGCAGTACGTGCCGTGGATCCACCGCGACGACATGGTCGAGGTGCTGCTGAGGGTTCTGGAAGACGACGGGATCGAGGGGCCGGTCCTGGCGACCGCCCCGACCGCGGCCACCAACGCCAACTTGTCGGCGGCGATCGGCGCAGCGCTCGACCGACCCGCTGCCGTGCCCGCGCCGGCCTTCGCCATGCGGCTGGGTCTCGGCGAGGCGGCGGCGTTGGTGCTCGACTCCACACGGTGCCAACCAAAGCGGCTGCTCGACCTCGACTTCCGCTTTCGCTTCGGCGACATCGAGGCGGCCACCCGCGACCTGCTGCGGCCACGGGGCGCCGACATCCGGCGGGTGCAGTCGGGCGAAGTTCCCGACCACTCCTACCTCGAGCGCAACCCGCCGACCTACCGGCTGGCCGCCGAGCTGCAGGTGGCGGCGCCGCTCGACGCGGTCTTCGCCTTCTTCGGCGCGCCCGCCAACCTCGGCGCCTTGTCGCCCGCCGACGTGTCGCTGTCGATGGAGGCCGACGGGGCTGGCGAGACTGCGGTCGGCCAGCGGCTCGGGCTTGGCTTGAAGCTGGGGCCGGTGCCGCTGCGGTGCCCGCGCCGGCCTTCGCCATGCGGCTGGGTC
>JBDQIL010000734.1:0-3351 GCA_040264415.1 Myxococcota bacterium | reverse complement strand
GCCGCCGGCCGGGCACCAGGGGCACCGACCTGCGTCTGCACATGCCCGTCGCCCTCAAGATCTTCGCGCCGCGTGGGCGCGCGGGGCGCGCCCTGCTCGACGGCATCATGCGCGAGGCGCGGGCGGCGTCCCGGGTGGTCTCCGACTTCGTCATCCGGGTCAAAGACGCGGGCACCTTCGACGACGAGGGGCTGGGCTTCATCGCCATGGAGCTCTGCGCCGCCTTCCCGGATCCGGGCGAGGTCCCCGAAGACCAGGCCGACGGGCTGCAGGTCGGGCGGACCCTCGAGCAGGCCCTCCCCGACACCGCCGCAGACGCGGTCCGGCTGCTGGCGGAGGTCGCCCGCGGGGTCGCCGCCGCGCACCGCGAGGGCATCTTCCACCGCGACATCAAGCCGGCCAACATCCTGGTCCGGCCCGGCAGCCGCCGCGCCCAGGTCACCGACTTCGGCCTCACCGTCGCAGAGCTGGGCGGCGAGGGGTCGGTGCGGGTCGAGCTCGTGGGAGACGCGCCCCGCATCATCCTGGGCACGCCCGAGTACATGGCCCCCGAGGCCGCCGCGGGTCTGCCTGCCCAGCTCGATCCCGAGCGCGACCGGCTGCTCCTCACCGGCCTCGACGTCTATGGGATCGGCGCCACCCTCTACGCCATGTTCGCGGGTCGGCCGCCCTACAAGCCGCGCCTGGGGGCCGACAGCGCCGCCCTCGACCTCCTCGAGCAGGTGCGCGAGGGGCCGCCCCTCGACCTCGACCAGCTCGACCGCTGCCACCTGCCCACCCCGCCGTCCGTGGCCCGCGTCATCGCTCGGGCGATGGCCCGCAATCCCGACCACCGCTACTGTTCGGCGCTCGCGCTGGCGGAAGACCTCGAGGCCATCCTGGCCGAGCGGCCCACCAGCCTCGACCACGATCGCCCGGTCTGGCGGGGGCGGCTGTGGCTGCGGCGAAACCGGCTGCAGGTGAGCGCCGCGGCGTCTGTCGCGGTGCTCATCGCGGCCCTGGGCACCAGCGCTGTGGTGGGCCAGCGCCTGCGGGCAGAGATCGACGCCGGAGAGGCGCGCATCGCCGACCTCGACGCCAAGTTCACGGCCGCCTCTGCCGAGGCCGACCAGTGGCAGGAGCAGGCTGGTGACGCCGAGCAGCGCTTTCAGGCCGCCCTGACGCGGGAAGAGCGGGCCCTGGCCACCGCCGCCTCCACCGCCTCGAACCTCGACGCCACCCGGGCCACCGCCCGACGCCTCGTGGCGGCGGTCGAGGCCGCCGAGGCCGACGCCGCCCGCTGGCGACAGACCGCCGATGCCCGGGCCGCCGATCTGTCTGCGTCGCAAGCCACCGCCGCCACCCAGCAGCAGCGGGCCGAGATCGCCGAGACCGAGCGCGACGCCGCCCTGGCGTCGGCGTCGAGTCAGCAGGCGCGCGCCGAGGCGGCCGAGGCCTCCCTCATCGCCGCCCGCAGCACCGCCAGCGAGCTGGAGCGCGCCCTCGCCGCCGAGGTCTCCCGCCGCGCTGCGGCCGAGTCGAAGGCCGCAGACCTGGTGAGCACCCTGCGACAGGCCGAGGCCGCGCGTGACCGGTGGGCCGCCGAGGTCACCCACCTCGAGCGGGCGCTCGACCAGGCGCGGGACCGAATCCGCGCCCTCGAAGACCAGATCGCCGCGGTCCAGGGCCTGCCATCCCCCGGCACCGCCCCCTGAACGAGGGCCCCGGCCGAACGCGCGCTACCGCCGCCGCTGTGCTGCGCTACCATGGGAGGGCAGCCCAACCGCCGGTGCATCCATGAACGCTCGCGCCCGAAACGCCGACCCCGCTCTCCAGGGCGTCAAGGTCGCCCTCGTCTACCCGCCGTACGGCGCGGTCCGAAACGAGCCCGGCATCAAGACCGTCAAGGAGAACTACGGAATCTTCCCGTCGTTGTCGCTGCTCTACGTGGCCGGGATCCTCGAGCAGGCTGGGTGCGAGGTGCTCTTCATCGACGCACACGCCGAAGACCTCACGCTCGAAGAGACGGTCGCGCGGCTCAACGCCTTCGGCCCGTCGTTCATCGGCTACACGCTCACGACGTACCTGTTCTTCCAGTCGATGGACTGGATCAAGGCCATCCGTGCGGCGGTCGATGTGCCGGTCATCGTGGGCGGCGTGCACCTGAGCATCTACCCGCGCGAGACGCTCACCTACGACGCCATCGACTACGCGGTCACCAACGAGGCTGAGATCGCGCTGCCCGAGTTGCTGGGCGCGCTGGTGCGGGGCGGCGACCTCTCGCAGGTGCGCGGGGTCGCCTTCAAGCAGCCCGACGGCCAGGTCGTGGTCACCCCCAAGGCCGCCGACTGCGACGTCGACGACTCGCCCTTCCCGGCGCGTCAGCTCATCGACAACAGCATCTACTACTCGTTCATCAGCCAGTACAAGAACTTCACCTGCTTCATCACCTCGCGCGGCTGCCCCTACAAGTGCATCTTCTGCGAGCAGGGCTCGAAGCCCTTCCGGGCGCGGTCCCCCAAGAACGTCGTGGACGAGCTCGAGGTCTGCTACAAGGAATTCGGCATCCGCGAGCTCGACTTCTTCGACTCGAGCTTCACCATCCGAAAAGACCGGGTGATCGCCATCTGTGACGAGATCCAGCGACGCAAGCTGGACATCGTCTGGGCAGCTCGAACCCGGGTGGACTGCATCACCGACGACGTGCTGGCAGCCATGCGCCGCGGCGGCTGCAACCGCATCTACTACGGCATCGAGTCGGGCAACCGCGAGATCCTGCAGACCCTCAAGAAGTCCACCAGCCTCGAGATGTACCGCGACGTGGTCAGCCGCACGAAGGCCCACGGCATCAACACCTTCGGCTACTTCATGGTCGGCAACCCCCACGAGACCGAGGCCAGCATCCGGCAGACCATCCGGCTCGCCCTCGACCTCGACCTCGACTACGCGCAGTTCTCGAAGGTCACGCCCATGCCGGCCACCGAGATGTACACCCTGCTGCTGAAAGAGACGGGCCGCGACTACTGGCGCGAGCACATCCTGAGCGGCAGCGACGAGGACATCCCGCGGCCCATGTGCGACATGAGCGACGAGGAGATCCAGCGCTGGTGCCGCCTGGCCTACCTCCGCTTCTACTACCGGCCCAAGTACATGATGCGGGCGGTCAAGCGGCTCAAGTCGGGCGAAGAGCTCAAGCGCTCCGTGGGCACCGCCTGGCAGATGCTGATCAACGATCCATCGAAGCAAGACGACGCGGGCATGGAGGTCCTGGCCTGACGGTCCGTCGGCGCACGGAACCGCTGCCCGCCCGTGGGGTCCAACCAGGGTGAGCATGTCGTCCCCGCCCACCAAGACCCGATCCCTGCCGCGACT
>JBDQIL010000733.1:0-3356 GCA_040264415.1 Myxococcota bacterium | reverse complement strand
GGGTAGGGCTGGGGCGTGAAGGGGAAGTCGGCCCGACCGCCCTCGGGCAGCCCCAACCGACCGCGGATGCGGGCGCCATCGACCTCGGCGACCACGCGCCCCACCTCGGTCGCCACGAAGCACAGGTGGGCGTAGTGCTCAGCCTCTCGCTCGGCTGCAGAGCCGTGTCTGGAGCCCTGCTCGGGGCGGTCGGCGGCGAAGGCCACCCGGTTGGGCCGGCGGAAGTGGGCGAACCGCAGGTGCTTCTCTTGCTCTTTGACGCTTCGCTTGTGGTGGTTGGTCGTGAACATGGGACCTCCACCTGGAGCGAAGCGCTCGGGCCGCAGATGGGAAGGGGCGACCGCACCGAAGCCCTCACTTCGGCCGACGGATCCCCGCGAGGCGCCCAGCCCTTGCTTTTTGTACACAGTCTGTATATGCAGAAGGGTCGGCCCCTGCGTCCCGGAGCCCTGTGTGTTCGAGCTATTCAGCCTGCCCCCCACCTGGTTCAAGGTCGTCATCTGGCTCGCGGTCGGCCTGCCGGTCGCCTTCGGCATGGAGGGGTGGGCGCGGGTGCTGCACGGCCGGCTCTGGCATGGCGTGCTGTGGCGCTTTCACGAGAGCCACCACGTCGAGCAGCCCGGCTACTTCGAGCTGAACGACCTGTTCGCGGTGTTCCACGCCGCCGTGGCGATCCCCATGATGCTCTACGGCTGCGTGGGCCCCGAGGGGTGGGCGCGCGAGGCCCTGTTCGGCCTCAGCCTGGGCATGACCGCCTTCGGCCTCAGCTACGCCGTGGTGCACGATGGGCTGGTTCACGGCCGCCTGCCCGTGGCCTTCCTGCGCCGGTCCGCCTGGATCCGCCGGATCGAGGCCGCCCACAAGGTGCACCACCGCGACGGCGAGGCCCCGTACGGCTTGTTCCGCGGGCCCGCCGAGGTGCGGCGCATCGCCGCCGCGCGCCGGGCGGCCCGCGGCGGTGCCGCCTGAGGGCCCACCCCAGCGGCTACACTTCGGGCATGACGCGCCTGCCCCACATCGCTCCGCTGCTGCTCGCCTCCGCCTGCGCGACGCCCGACGCCGCGCGAGACTCCGACGCCGCGACCAACGACCCCGGCCCGAGCCCCTACACGCTCGACGCCGTGCTGCAGCTCACCGATCTGCAAGCCCTCGGCACCCACAACTCGACCCACATCGAGCCGGAGAGTCCGGTCCACCCGAGCCACGCCTACACCCACGCGCCGCTGACCACCCAGCTCGCCGAACAGGGCGTGCGGGCCCTCGAGCTCGACCTGCACCTGCACCGAGACGACGGCTTCCACGTCTTCCACCTGCCCGTGGTCGACGCAGAGACCACGTGCTTGCGCTTTCAGGACTGCCTCGCGGAGGTCCGGGCCTGGTCGCTCGCAAACCCGTGGCACCTGCCGCTCATGATCTGGATCGAGCCGAAGGACGAAGACCTCGACGCCGCCACCGCCGACTACGTGATGTTCGGCGATCGCCACGACGAGATGGAGGCCGAGATCCGCGCCGCGCTGCCGGCCGACTGCCTGTTCACGCCCGACGACCTGCGGGGAGATCACGCCACCCTGCCCGATGCCATCGCCACCGACGGCTGGCCCACGCTCGGTGAGCTGCGCGGCAAGGTCATCTTCTCCATGCTCGACTCGGGCGACCACCGCGCGACCTACCTCTCGGCCAGCGACACGCTCGAGGGCCGCGTGATGTTCGTCGACTCCGACGACGCCAACGAGCCCTTCGCCGCGACGATGAAGATCAACGACGCGGCCGGAGAGGCGGCCCGGGTCGAGGCCCTGGCCCAGAGCGGCTTCTTGATCACGTCGAACGTGCGCGACGGACCCGAATCCGACGAGGCGACCGGCGCCGCACACCTCGCCGCGTCGTTGAGCGCCGGCGCGCACTTCCTGATGAGCGACCGACCCGCGGCCGTCGACGGCTGGCAGAGCACGATCCCCGACGGTCAGCCGGCCCGCTGCAACCCCGTGACCGCCCCCGCCGACTGCACCGCCGCCGAGGTCGAGGCCCTGCCCTGATCGAGGCCGCTACTCGGCGCGCATCCAGTCCATGCCGAGGTAGCCTGGGCCCTCGCCCGGCAGCGGGGGCGGCGGCAGGGGCAGGGTGGCCGGCAAGCGCAGGGTGCCGGGCGCCGCCGGAAGCTCGACCTCGACCAGCCGGCCGTCCCGCCACGCCACGAAGCGGTAGGCGGAGCTGCCCAGGCCCTCGCGGAGGTGGTAGGCCACCGTCTGGGGCCGCCCATCGGGGGTGACCGCGCGCACCTCGGCCACGAAGTCCGGCATCTCGACCCGCTCCCCCGCCTCGAAGCGGTCGCCCGGGTTGCGGAACATCGTGTCGGAGGGATGGCCCAGGAAGCCCTCCTCCACCCGGTAGACCAGCGTGTCGTCGTCTTCCACCGTCAGCTCGTTGTCGAGGCGCATGCTGGCCAGCAGCGCCACCCGCCGCGGCGCCGGCCCCAGGTCGCCGACCTGCCGGATGAGGGGCGCGTAGACCACCGGGATCTCGCTGCCGTTGAGGAAGAAGAGGGTCTGGTCGGCCAGCGCGGCGTCGGTGGGCGCCTCGCGAGCCCCCGCCGCAAAGACCGCAGCCAAGAACGGAATCATCGCGGTGCGGGCGACCAGCAAGGTGGCCGCGATGGGGCCGTGCACCAGGAGCAGCGCGCCCGTGACGGGCCGCCGCCATCCCTGGGGATCGCCCCCAGCCACCGCCGCCAGCAGGCCGAGCGCGCCCAGGCCGGGCCACAACAACAGGCGATCCATCGGAAAGGCACCACACACCGGGATGATGGCCACGAGGGCGCCCAGGCCCAGGGCGCGGGCCGCCGCGGAGCGCCGCAGGGTGGGCGCCGCCCACAGGCCCACGCCGCCCAGCGTGAGCAGGCCCAGGGCCGCCGCGCCGGCCTGCGCGGCCACGGGCGCCACGAGGTAGCCGTCGACCGGCACCTGCAGCCACTGGGCCAGCACCAGGGTGGGCCCGCGGGTGGCCAAGGCGCCGAGGAAGACCAGGGGCTCGCGGCCGGGGTCGATGTAGAGCCCGCCCCCCTCGGCGCCGTAGCCCAGTGCGTCGTAGGCGACGCGCCAGACGACGACCACCGCCAGCCACGGCACCAGCGCGGCCGCCTTTCGGGCGAGCGGGCCCCGCCCGCAGCACAGCTCCCAGGCGCCCAGGTAGGCCAGCGCGCCGAGCCCCGACTCGCCACCGAGCAACGCCAGCAGGAACACCCCGGGGGCGGCGACCTGTGGGCCCCACCGCCCAGCCGCTCGTCCGCGCAGGTGCAGCAGCAGGGCCCCCAGGCCGAGCGCCACGCTCACCAGCGCGTTGCGGTTGGCCAGCCACCCCGC
>JBDQIL010000732.1:0-3360 GCA_040264415.1 Myxococcota bacterium | reverse complement strand
GCCACGCACCCCTCGGCCTCGACCCAGCCGTAGCCGGGGGCGCAGATGAGCGGCTCCGGGCCCTGACAGGCGAGGGCGAGGGCGAGGATCATGGCCCCTCCACATCGCACAGCCAGGCGGCCAGCTGTGCCCGGTCGCCCTCGGACAAGCCACCGCCGACCGGCATTCGCTCCTGCTCGAGCACCGACGCGCGGATGGTGGCGGCCTGGGCCCGCGCCTCGGCCTCGGTGTCGAGGTCACCCCCTCGGGGGCGCCGTAGCGCTGCGGCGTGTCGGCGGCGTGGCAGGGCTGGCACCACCCGGCGAAGAAGGGCTGGCCCCAGGTGGCCCAGGTCGGAGCGGGCGCGCCGCTGTCGGTCTCGCACTCGACGACCGCCGCCGCACCCGGCTGGGGGTCGGGGTCGGCGCAGCCGTGTAGGATGACCGCGAGGGCCATGGCAGAGGAGCCGGACATCGACCCCAACGTAGCAGGTCGGGGGAGCCCTCGGCGCCCCCTCGATGGCCTGTGGGTCGGCGCAATCGGTGCGCTCGGTGCCTTGATGGTGCTGGGCCCCAACCTGCCCCGCCTGGGCAGCGCCGCGGTGGGCGCGCGCTCGAGTGACGCGCTCAAGCACGTCTGGAGCCAGTGGTGGGCCTGGCGCGAGGTGTCGGCCGGGCGGGCCCCGCTGCACACCGACCTGCTGAACGCGCCAGACGGCGGCCCCTTCTTCAGCCTCGACCTGGCCAACGCGGTCCTCGGCGCCCCGCTGCGCGGCCTGCTCTCGCCGGTTGTGGTCTACAACCTCCTGCTGCTGGGCCACCTGGTCGCCGCATTCGTGGCGGCCTGGGCGCTGGCCCGCGAGCTCACCGCGCGCCCCGGGCCCGCCCTGGTCGCTGGCGCCGCGTTCGCGTTCAGCGCGTGGGTGCTCGCCTTCCCCCTGAGCTCGGGCGTCTCCGAGGCAGCCTTCCTGTGGCCGCTGCCGCTGGTGCTGCTCTGCGCCCGGCGCACCCTGCGCGGGCCGGGCTGGGGGGCGCCCGTCGTCGGCGCGGCGCTCCTCGTCGTGCAGGCGCTCGCGTGCACCTCGCACGCGCTCACGGCCGGCGTCGCCTTGATCGCGGGCGGGGCGGTGTGGGCGGCTGGGCGCCCCTGGCGCGCGCCTGTCGGCGCAGCGGTGCGAGCCGACGGCGCCACCCTGCGGCGGGTCGGCGTGGTGGTCGGGCTGGTGGCCCTCGGGGCGGTGCCGCTGTACCTCGCGATCGGAGGCACGGTGGAGAGTGGCGTCTACGAGCGCCCCCTGAGCTTGTTTGGCGCCTTCGACCCCCGCACGCTGCCCGAGGTCCAGGCCGTGTCGGTGGCCCAGCTCGTCTGGCCCGGCGCCGACGCCCTGCGGGTGCACGAGGGCGCCGACCGCCTCTACTTCACCGGCTACCTGGGCTGGGGGCTGCTCGCCCTCGCTGCGACGGGCCTGCGTCGGGCGTCGGGCCGGTGGGCGGTGGCCCTGGCCGCGCTGCTCGTCGCCCTGGCGCTGGGGCCGACGCTCACCGTCGATCTCGCCCGCACCACGCCCCGCTGGGCCAACCCGGTCTACCTGACCGCCTGGACCACGATGCCGCTGTTCTCGTTGAGCATGCACGGGGCCGACCGCTTCTTGCCGGGCGCGTCGCTGGCGTTGGGTGTGGCCGCGGCGGTGGGGCTCGACGGGCTCACGGGTTCGTCCCGGCGGCTGGGCTGGATCGTGGGCGCGGTGGCGGCGGCCGCCCTGCTCGCCGAGACCCTCGTGCTCTCACCAGCGCCGTGGCCGATCCCGCAGGCGGCGGCGGTCCCCTCGCCCGCGGCCGAGGCGCTCTCGGTCTCCTCGAGGCCCCTCATCGACCTGCCCTTCGAGTCGGTCGGAGGCCACTTCTGGGGCGAGATATGGCTCGACCAGACGGTCCACCAGCGGCCGGTCCCCTACCGCCTCGAGGGCCGCGGGCTTCAGGCGGTCCACCCCGTCGTGCGAGACAACCCCTTCTTCCGGGCGGCCCACGCGGCGAGTCTCGGGCCCACGGCCGGGCTGCCCTGCGCCGGCGTCGACGCCCTGTCCGCCGCGGGCTTCATCGACCTCGTGGTGCACCCGGCGCGCCTGCCCGCGGGCTCCGACCTGCCCGCCGCCCTCGAGCGCTGCCTGGGCCCGGCCCAGCCGCTCGGCCCGGCCCTGCGCTTCGGGCTCGATCGGGGGGCGCGATGAGCCCCACCCCGACGCTGTTCCTCGTGGGCGCGCCCAAGTGCGGCACCACCGCCATGACGCGGTACCTGGGCCAACACCCCGGCCTCTTCATGGCGGAGAAGGACCTCCACCACTTCGGCTCCGACCTCGACCTGCGGGGCAAGCCGCGCCCCACGCGGGCGGCCTGGCGGGCGGCCTTCGCGGGCGCGCGGGCCGGCCAGGTCGTCGCCGAGTCGGGGGTCTGGTACCTGCACTCGCGCCGCGCGGCCGCAGAGATCGCCGCGGCGGTGCCCGAGGCCCGCATCCTCATCCTGCTGCGCGATCCGGTGGAGGCCGCCTACGCCCACTGGGCGCAGCTCCGCTTGAACGCCTACGGCCACGAAGACCTCGATGACTTCGCCGCCGCGCTCGCCGCCGAGCCCGACCGCGCCGCCGGCCGGCGCCTCCCGCCCGGCATGCCGATGCCGAGCGCGCTCCTCTACCGGCGGGTCTTCTCGTTCGCCGACCCCGTGCAGCGCTACCTCGACGCCTTCGGGGGGGAGCGGGTGCGCGTCGTGCTGCAGGAGGATCTGGCGGCGGACACCCGCGGCGAGGTCGCCGGTGTGCTGCGGTGGCTCGAGCTCGACGACGAGGCCCCCCTGGAGCTGGCCCCGGTCAACACCGCCAAGGTCGTGCGCAGCGAGCGCGCGCGTCGGCTGCTGCGGCTCGTCCCGGAGCCATGGAAGGCGGCGCTGCCGGGCGACCTGCGGCGCGCCATCCGCCGGCGGGTGCGCCACGCCAACACCGCCCACCGCCCGCGACCGCCGCTCGACCCCGCCGTTCGCGCCGCCCTCCAGGCCGACCTGCGACCCGACGTGGTTCGGCTCGAGGCCATCCTCGGTCGCCCCTTGCTCGCCCCGGCCGGGCCGTGGTTCGCGCCCCGACCCCGCGCACTTCCATGACCCTTCCCACGGGCTTCGCCCCGCGCTCCGCCGCGGCGGTCTTGGACCGGGCCGCGCGGGTGCTCCGGCCGTTGGGCGCCCCGGTGGTCATCGACGCGCCCGGCGACGGATGGCTGGCGGCGGCCCTCCAAGTGGCCGGTCACCGGCCCACGGCGCCACCCGGCGTCGACGCCGCCGTGTGCGATCGGGCCCTCACCCGCCTCGGCCTCGGGACCCTGGGCGCGGTTGTAGGTG
>JBDQIL010000731.1:0-3368 GCA_040264415.1 Myxococcota bacterium | reverse complement strand
CGCACCACGTACAACAACGTGGTCCTCGAGCGCGGCTACACCGCGACCGACGACCTGTGGCAGTGGCGCAAGAACATCGAGGACGGCAAGATCGACCGCCGCGCCGGCTCGGTCATCATCCTCGACCAGGATGGCCAGACCGAGGTTGCTCGCTACAACTTCTACGAAGGGTGGCCCTGCAAGTGGCACGTGCCCGAGCTGGACTCTGACACCAGCGGCATGGCCATCGAGAAGGTCGAGATCGCCGTCGAGAAGATCGAGAGGGCGTGATGGAGCTCCAGACCGAGTACGAGTTCATCCTCCCGCGCGGGTACGTCGATAAAGACGGCAACCTTCACCGCGAGGGGGTGATGCGCCTGGCCAACGCCAAGGACGAGATCGTTCCGCTGAACGACCTTCGTGTGCAGCGCAACCGGGCGTACCTGATCATCGTGCTCCTCAGCCGTGTGATCTCTCGTCTCGGCTCGCTCAAGGAGGTCAATACTGGCGTCATTGAAAATATGTTCGCCAGTGACCTCCGCTTCCTCGAAGAGATGTACAACCGGATCAATGAGGATGAGGCCACCGTTCGGGTGACCTGCCCCGAGTGCGGCGTGAAGTTCGAAAAGGAGTTCGGCCGCCTGGGGGAATCGTAAGCTACCCCTTGGAGAACATCTTCAAGGAGGTAGCGTTCATCGCGTACCATTTTCATTGGGACCGGGACCGGATCCTGGGCCTGCCGCACAAAGAGCGGCATGCCTGGGTGAAGGAAATCTCGGGGATCAACGCGAAGATCAACGACACACGCTGACTCGAAAGCGGTCCCGTGCCAGGGCCTCCCTGGCCGGGGCCGTTCTTGCGTCTCGCGCTCGCGCCTCGATCCTCTCCCCACTCCTCCAACCTGGACGGCTCAGACGGCATGGCCCCCGGCATCGTCATCCAGCACGCACGGCTCCCAGACAGACAGCGTGAGCTGGTGCGTAGCGACATCGCGGCCGTCTTGGGCTTCGTCAAGAGAGCGCGCTGGCCCGAGGGGGCCTCGGCGGGCGACTACCTCGAGCTGATCCTTCGGCGCGAGGGCGACCTCTGGGCCCACCCCGACCGCACGCTCTTCGACCCGGCCTCGCGCCGTGCGGTGAAGGGCTTCTTTGCCAACGGTGGTGACACCTGCCACCTGTTTGGCATCTGCGTCGAGTCTGACGACGACCTGCAGCAGCCCGACCCCGAGCTGGGCGTGCTCGCGCCGCTCTTCGACCGCCTGCGGGCCGAAGAAGACGTCGCGATCATGCTCGTGCCCGCGGCCGCGTACATGCGCTGCAAGATGGACCGCGACGGCGAGATCCGTTGCGACGCCGAGCCGCTCTACGACGCGCTGCTCGCGCACTGCCGCGAGATGAACAACCGCTTCTTGGTGCTGGATGCTCCGAAAGACCTGCACGGCGACCTGCTGGTGCGGTGGGCGCGGCAATACCGCCGGCGCCAGCCGGGGCTGCGCAGCTTCGCGGCGCTGTACTACCCGTGGCTGATGAACGGCGACGACCTGTTCCCGCCGTCCGGCGTGATGGCGGGCAGCATGGCGGGCCTCGAGCTCGCCAATCCGCCCTACGGGGTGGCGCAGCCGCCCGCCAACATCGTGCTCGAAGGCGTCACGCACACCCAGATCGATCTCGACTGGGCTGAGGCCGGCGCTCTGCTCGACGAGGCGGTCAACCCCATCGTGGTGCAGGGCGGACGAGGCGTGGTGGCCTTCGGCGCCCGCACCCTGTCGCTCGACGCCACGTGGAAACACATCAACTCGCGCCGCGTGGTCAACATGGTGCTCGAGCAGCTCCGACGCGATTCGGAGTGGGCGGTCTTCGAGACAAACAACCCACATTTGTGGGATGTTCTGGAACGAGACGTCCTGTTTCGTCTTGGACAGCTCGCCGGCGGGGGAATGCTGACCGGCAGTCGCCCTGGCGAGGATTACAATGTGAAGTGTGACGGGGAGAACAACCTCCCCGCGCTGCGCGACGCCGGCCAGGTGAACGTCCGTCTTCGGATGCAACCGGTCGGCACCGTCGAGCAAATCGTCGTAGATCTGCGCATCGGCGCCAATGACGCCGCTGGAGGAACCTGATGGCTGACTGGAAGGGCAAGGGCAAGGGGCGAAAGGCCGGCCAGGCCTCGATCTCTCAGAAGTCCGACTGGAAGGGTGCCGGCAAGGGTCGCCCTGGCGGTCAGGCCAAGGTGGGCACGGGCAGCCAGCTCGGCAGCCGCAGCGCCGCCTCCACCGCGCAGATGACCAGCGGCTCAAAGGGTGTGGCGCACGTCGCTGATCCCGAAGGCAACTACATCTTCGCCCTCGAGATCGACGGCATCGAGATCGCGCAGTTCCTCGAGTGCTCCGGCCTCAAGAGCAACACCGAGATCTTCGAGCTGCAAGAGGGCGGGATGAACCACCGGGTGCACAAGCTGCCCGGGCAGTCGCGCTGGGACAACATCCAGCTGCGCTACGGCGTCACCAACGACGCCAGCCTGCTGCAGTGGCGCGACGAGATCCTCCAAGACGACTTTGGTGGCAAGAGCCGGCGAAACGGCTCGATCGTCATCAAGAACAACTCGATGGAGGTCGTGCGTCGGTACAACTTCCTGCAGGCATGGCCGGTGACCTGGGAGGGCCCCAGCCTCTCCGCCAACGGAAGCGAGCTCGCCATCGAGATGATGGAGCTCGCGCACCATGGCATCACCGTCAGTTGATCGCCTCGCCCCTCGCCGCCACTCCCCGGAGCGGAGCCTGAGATGTCCATCGCAGACCGTCTGATTGCCGGACCCCGCTTGTCCGATCGCCTGAGCCGCCGCGCGGAGAAGGTGCCCGTGGCCGGCGGGAGCGTGGGGTTCCGTGCGCGGTTCGGCTTGCTCTCCGACGCCGAGCTGGCGCGGCCCGAGCTGGTCTCGGCCGCCCCCTGGGCCGCGATGATGGCCCGAATGGCCGACGCCCGCGTCCGCTTGATGGACCGTGGTGAGTCGTTCTTCGAGCAGCACGGGCTGCACCGGCTGCGGGCGCTCGAGCGCATGTGGCCCGAGACGCGGCGCGGTCGGTCTCCGTGGGACACCGGCGTGTACAGGGGGGAGATGGTCCTCCCCGAGAAGCAGCACGGTGATGAAGAGCTGGACGAGGCCGTCGCAGCAGCCCCAGGCGCACCCCGCAAGGCCTTCGTTCCGCACCGCCCCGTGGCGAACCCGTGGGGGCGCACCTCGGACCGTCCGGCGCGCGTCGCGCGTGGAACGACCCGCGTCGGTGCCGACGAGCGCGCGATGGACCGAGTGGCCCGCGATCCCCGCCCGGCTCCGGCTGCGGTGCGCATGGCGCGCTCCGTTGCGGCCCCGCAGCGGTCGCCGTCTGGCGG
>JBDQIL010000730.1:0-3371 GCA_040264415.1 Myxococcota bacterium | reverse complement strand
GCGCACCAGGGCGAGCTCCACCTTCAGCCGCTCGAGCACACTGCGGCCGACCGTGTCGACGACGTGGACGGTCAGCGGCCCGGGGGGCGCCGCCCGGTCCAGAGCGCGGGCGGCCGCGCGGAGTGGCGGCCGGGGCGGCCCGAGCGCGTCGGCGATCGGCCCCCGAAGCCGCACCAGCGGCCGCGACAGATCGCGGCGGGCCCGCCGGAGCCCGCTGCGGTGCAGTCCGTCGCGATCGTCGATCAAGGGTGTCCCCCAGCGCTCGGGGGCCGGCCAGGGCGTCCCAGCCGGGTCGAGCGCCGACACGGAGTGCAGCAGGCCCACCACCACCAGCGCCGGGGGCGCCCAGCGACGCGACAGGCGCAGCCCGCCCTCCACCAGGATCGGAGCCAGCAGCCCCAAGCCGGCGAGCAGGTAGCGCTGGTCGCGGTAGGGCTGGAGGGTGAGCAGCGCCAGCCCGAACAGGAGGCTGAGCGCCGCCGCTCGGTGCGGGCCCGGCCGTCGCGAGGTGGCGCCCAGCAGCGCCAGCGCCAGCCCCGGCGCCCCCAACACGCCCGAGACCAGGCGCGACGGGTAGAAGGGCGCCGCCAGCGCGAGCCCGGCGGCCTCGCCGGTGTACTCGCCCGCGAGGTTGTCTTGGGCGAAGCGCAGGATCCGAGGGAGCTCGGGCAGGTACCACGGCGCACACGCCGACAGGGCGAGCGCCGCCGCCGCCGCGACCCGGATCCGCCCGGGTCTCAGCAGGCCCAGCCCCACCAGGGGCAGCAGGAACAACGCGGCGGTCCACTTGGTGAGCAACGCCGCGGCGCCCAGCGCTGCCACGCCCACCACGGCGCCCGGGCCCGCGCTCGGGCTCGTGGCCATGCGCCACCCGGCGAGCGTGGTCGCGGCGACCGCGCAGGCCAGCGGCAGGTCGGCGTGGAAGCTCCCAGGGTGGCCCAGCGACCACAGAAACAGCGGGGCGACCGCGCAGGCGGCGAGGCCCGCGGCCGGCCCTCGCGCGCCGCCGACCACCCAGCCGGTGACGGCCGAGAGGGTCGCCAGCCACGGCGCCGCCGACGCGCAGGCGACGCCCACGCTGCGGGCGTCACCGATCCAGAAGGCCGCCGCTGCGGCGAGGGGCACCAGGGGGGGGTAGGGCGCGCCGCGCACGTTCGCTGGGACGCCCCCCGGGGCGCCCGCCCGCAGCCAGGCCTCGAGATCGACCGCCCACAGCAGCAGGTTCGCGTCGTCGTGGGCGGCCCCGGGGTCGCGGGCGAGGCACCAGGCGGCAAAGGCCCCGACCTGGGCCGCGATGATCAGGGCAGCGAGCGCGGCGGCGCCCCGCCAGCGGGTCTTCTGGCTCACACCATGGGGTTTACTCCCTCGGCGAAGCGCGATCACAGATTAATCGGTTCAGTGGGAGGGCGGTCGTCCGTACATGGGTCGCATCCCAGGCGGATGCAGGGCCACGCACACGGGAGAGAACATGGTCGACCCGATCCAGGCAGCCGTTCACAAGCGGGTGAGCGCAGGCGACTTCGCGGTGCCAATGCTGCCGGGGATCGTCACTGAGGTCATGATGCTCGCGGATGACCCAGACGTACCCGTACGCCGACTGTCTGACCTCATCCACCGCGATCCCGGGCTCGCCGCGCACGTGCTTCGGGTGGCCAACAGCCCCGCCTTCTGCCCCGTGGTTGGTGTGGTCTCGCTGCAGCAGGCCGTCTCGCGGCTGGGCATGAAGCTGGTCCGCGACATCACCGCAGCCGCGGTGCTCTCGCGCAGCGTCTTCAAAGAGCGCGAGGGCTTCCCCCAGTTTGCGGAGCTGCGAGACCACTCCCTCGCGACGGGCCTGTGGGCCCGCAGCGTGGCCCGCTTGTGCCGCGTGTCGGTGGAGTCCGCCTTCCTGGCCGGCCTGCTCAACCGCGTGGGCGCCGCCGTCGCCCTGGGCGAGGCGGTCCGCATCTCGCGCGAGGACGGCTTCGAGCTCACCCAGAGCGCCCTCGAACGCATCATCAAGGAGACCGAGCTGCCGTTGGGCGTGAAGGTGGCCCAGACCTGGCGCATGCCGCTGCCGGTCCTCGCGGCCATCGCCTACCGGCCCAACCCCCTGGCGGCGACGTCCGCCCGTCACGCCGTGCTGATCACCGCGCTCGCGTCGCGCATGGCCGACGTCATGGCCGGGCGGGCCGACCTGGACGATGACGCACACAGCGACGTGGTCTACGCCCTGCAGCTCTACCCGGAGGACGTGGACGAGCTCCTCGAGAGCTCCGACACCGTCCGTGCCACCATGCGCTCCATGTTGAGGTGATCCGATGAGTACCTTCGACCTCATCGTGGTGGGGGCCGGCCCGGCTGGCCACTCGGCCGCCATCGAGGCCCGACGCCACGGAGCGCGCGTCGCGCTGGTGGAGATGGCCCCCAGGTGGTCGGGCAGCGGCGTCATGCGCGGCGAGCTCGCGACCGAGACTCTGCGCGCCTCCGCGCTCCGGTCGATGCGCGCCAGCGAAGAGAGCGGCGCCCCCGTGCTGGAGCTCGACGCCGACGTCGAATTCGCGTCGATCATGGCGGCGCTGGAGGACCGGGTCGCCGAACGCGGTCGGCAAGAGCTGTCGCAGCTCGAGGCCGCTGGCGTCGAGGTCATCGTCGGGCAGGCCCGCTTTCTGGCGCCCGGTGAGGTGAAGGTGGTCCAGGGCCGCTCCGCCTCCTGCACGCTCACCGGCGAGCGGATCTTGTGGTGCTCGGGCGCCCGTCCGGCCACGCCGGGCAACCTCCCCGTCGACCACGATCACCTGCTCGACACCGACAGCGTGCTCTCTCTGCTGTACCTGCCGCGCTCCCTGGTGATCCTGGGGGGCGGACAAGGGGCCGCAGTGCACGCGACGCTGTTCGCCGCGCTCGGCGTTCATGTCACCGTCCTCGACCCGGGCGATCAGCCGCTGCCCGCGCTGGAGCGCGAGCAGAACCAGGCGCTCTTGCGCGCCTTCGAGCGGCGAGGGTGCCGATGGATCCACCGGGCACAGATCCAAGCCTGTCACTGGGACGGCCTCGACGTCGTGGCCCGACTCGACGACCAGCGCGAGTTCCGCGCGCGCAAGGGGCTTGTGGTGGGGGCAGCGGCCCCCGCGCTGCGGGGCCTGCGGGTGTCTCGGCTGGGCATCGAGACCACCGACGACGGCTTCCTGGCCGTCGATGGCGACGGCCGCACCTCGCTGCCGGGCCTCTGGGCCGCCGGCGCGGTGACCGGCGCCCACGACCCGCCGTCACGGTACACACGCGGACGTCCCGCCTCACCATCGTCGACGAGCACATACGAGCCGGAGCCCGTCGCGGCAGGGCCATTCGATGCAAGGTCCGCGGCGTCGGTGTATCGGGTCGAATTCGAG
>JBDQIL010000729.1:0-3375 GCA_040264415.1 Myxococcota bacterium | reverse complement strand
CGGGGTGCGGCAGCCAGGGGTGCAGGTCGAGCTGGAGCTGCAGCCGCAGCAGGCGGGCCACGGTGGCGGCGGTGTAGGCCTGCAGCACCGGCTGGCTGCACAGGCGCGGATCGGTGGTGGCCGGGCTCGACGATCCGGCCGACCCGCTGCAGCGCCCGGGCGAGGACGACCTCGACCATGTCCTGCGCCTCATGACCGCCTACGGGTACGCCTGGGACGACCTGGGCCTTCGGGCAGACGAGGGGGCGCGGGCGTCGGGGGCCATGGCCGACCGCCTCGACCGGTCGCTCCGTGGGCTCGCCCGCGCCCAGGGCGACCCCGTGCGCCGTCGGCTGGTGCTGGTCGCGGGGCGATAGGGCATCGGCGCGGTGCTCACGCCGCCCTCGGATCCGGCTCGGATCCACCTGCTCAGCGGCACGGTGGCCGAGAGCGGCGGCAGCGTGCAGGTGCTTCGAGGTGTGGAGGGGGCGCGCCTGCACGCCGCGGTGCAGGGCGACGGGCTGGTCTCGGTCTTCACCCGCGACTCGGAGGAGCTGTCGGTCAGCCCTGCTGCGGGCCTCGAGATCGATCCCTGGCCCCGCCCCACGGGCGCGGCCACCGCCGTCTTCGGCGGCCGGATGGCGTGGCAGCTCGGGGTGCCCGACGGCGCCGGGCGGCGCGCCTGTCCGACCACCACCGATCCGCGCCTGTCCGACCACCACCGATCCGCGCCTGTGCAGCCAGCCGGTGCTGCAGGCCTACACCGCCGCCACCGTGGCCCGCCTGCTGCGGCTGCAGCTCCAGCTCGACCTGCACCCCTGGCTGCCGCACCCCGGCACCCGCTACGACCTGCAGATCGCCGTGGGGCCGGAGTTCTGACGGTGCCGCGGTCGCTCAGTTGAGCTCGGGCGTGGGCTCGGTGCAGGCGATGAACAGCACGTTGTGCAGCTCGTCGTCTTCGGCGTCGTCGTGGGGCACGATCCAGGCGATCTCTTCGCGCCACGCGGTCGCATAGACCTGATCGAGGACGGCGGCGAAGGCGTCGTTGTCGTGGGCCGACCACACCGCGAGCACCCCACCCGGGGCGAGGTGGCGCCGCACGGCGGCCTGGCCCTCGGGCGTGTAGAAGGGCAAGCTGGCGGGATCGAGGGGCATCTCGGGGGAGTGGTCGACGTCCACCAAGATCAGGTCCCACAGCTGATCGGGCGGGCCCAGCAGATCGGCGTAGACGTCGCTCTGGTGCAGCTCGAGGCGTCGGTCGGCGTTGAGCTGGGTCGAGAGCGGGAGCAGCCCCTTGCGCATCCAGTCGAACACGAAGTCCATGGGATCGACCACGCGCACGCGCGACGGCCGGTCCGACTCGAGCGCGGCCTGGGCCGTGTAGCCGAGGCCCATCCCGCCGATGAGCACGTTGAGGTCGCCCCCACCGCGGTGGGCGGCGAGCCCGCGGGTGGCCAGCTCGCGCTCGGAGAGCGGGCTGATGCTGCTCATCAGCAGGTGGCCGTCGATGTGCACGTCGTAGACCCAGCCTCCAGGGGCCTGGGGCCGTTCGTAGCGGGTGAGGTACAGGAGCCCGATGGAGCGCTCCTGCGAGTCGATGAGTTCGAAGTCGTTCATCGGGGCTGCATAGCCGACATCGGACCGCCGCGGGCGACCCGAGTCACCGCGCCATGTCGATGTCGTCGAAGTAGAAGGTGCCACCGCCCCCATCTGCGCCGGCCGCGCCCTTGTCGAAGAAGATCGAGAATTGGTTGAAGGTGTAGTCGGGGTTGAGCGCTGCGGTGCCGGTGGACTCGTTCGAGAAGTCGAAGGTGAGCAGCTCCCAGGTGTCGGCCGAAGAGATGACCGCGTCGGTCTCGACCGAACGGGTGGGGTCGTCGGCGGTCTCGATCTTCACCCGCACCGGGATCCCGGCGCGTGGAGACCACACCCGCACCTGCATGCGCGTGCTGCTCGCGCTGATGGGCAAGGCGGGGATGGCCTCGCCCGCCAGGGTGGCGACGGTGGTGCCGGCCCACTCCTCGGCGGTGTCGGACTTGACCACTCGAGCCACCATGCCCGAGCCGGACTCGGGGTCGGTGACCAGCGTCGCGTCTTCGGCCCCGCCGAAGCCGATGAGCTCGTAGCTGACTGCGCTGTCGTCGAAGGTGATCGGCAGTCCGCCCCCGCCGAGGTCGGGGCAGTCGGTGTCGAAGGCCGCGCCCACGAAGGTGACGTCGTCGATGTAGAAGGTGCGGGTGGTGCCGTCGCCTGCGGCACCGCAGCCGAAGAAGACCGAGACCTTGTCGTAGGTGCTGTCGGGGTCGACGGCCGGCGTCTCGGGGGTGGGCTCGGCGAGGTCGAACGTGAGCACCTCCCAGTCGCCGGCCACGGTGGTCTCGGCGAGGGTCTGGGCGTAGGTGCCGCCGTCACCGGTGTTCTCCACCTTCAGCAGGACCGGCGTGCCCGCGTCGGGCGACCAGACGCGGGCGGTGAGCCCGGTGCGGCCCTCGGCGAAGGGCAGCGGCGTGACGCCCAAGCCCTCGCAGTACGAGAGCGTGGCGCCCGCCCAGTCGGCGGCCTCGCCCGACTTCACGATCTCACCGAAGAGGTTGCCCCCGTCGGTGGGGTCGGCCACCACCGCGGAGGCCTCGGCGCCGCCGAAGCCCGTGACGGTGATGTCGCCTTCGAAGTCGAGCAGGACGGTGTCGGCGCCGCCGTCGGTGCCGCCGTCGGTGCCGCTGCCGTCGGCGCCATCGGCGGCGTCTGCGCCATCCGCACCGTCCGCCCCATCGGCGGCGCCAGCGGCGCTGTCGCCATCGCCCTTGTCTCCACAGGCGGAGAGGAGGCAGGTGGAGATCAGCAGGCTGGTGGCCAGCAGAGAGGGGACGCGCATGGAGGCTCCGGGGACCCGGGGGCTCGTCTACGCCTCCGCGGGGTCGCGGGCGTCTCTCGCCCCACCCTACCCGTGGTGCCGGTCACCCGCGTGGCGGCTCAGCCCTCGGGCATGCGGATGAGCTCGATGGCGGCGTCGGGCGCGAGCAGGTCTCGCGCGACGGCCTGCAAGGCGGCCGGCGTGTCGCCTTCCATCAGCCGCGATGCGTCGAGCTCCCACGCGCCGATGTCGCGGAGCTCCCAGCCCCGCTTCGGGTAGTCGCGCAGCCAGCCGAGCCAGGTGGCGTTCTTCTGCAGCGCCACCTGGTGCTCGCGCCGCATCTGCTCGAGGGTCGAGGCCAGCTCGGCGGGCTGGACCGGCTCGTCGCGCAGGCGCGCGAGCTCCTCGCGGGTGGACGAGCTGCTCCCGGATGCGGGTGCGCAGCCGCATGGCCGCGAGGCGCTCGACCACCTCGGCCCGGTGCAGCTGCTCGCGGGTGGCGTCGGTGTCTTGGGGGAGGACGAGCTGCACCTGGGCGAGCG
>JBDQIL010000728.1:0-3378 GCA_040264415.1 Myxococcota bacterium | reverse complement strand
GTCGTCGGGGGGCGCCGGGCTGGGTCGGAGGGCCACGTCGGCCTCGCGCCGCGAGAGATCGAAGTACCGGTCGGCGAAGCTCACCTGCAGGTCGATGCCCGGGAAGCGCGCGCGGAAGGCCGCCAGCGGCTCGAGGAGGAGGGGGAGCAGGGGCTCGGGCGCGGTCAGGTGCACGCGGCCCTCGGGGCTCCGGTCTCGCCCTGCGATGCCGCGAACCAGCGCCATGACGTCATCTTCGACCCGCTCGGCGAGCGGCAGCAGCGCCTCGCCGGCGGCGGTCGGCGCCAGCCCCGACGGCGCTCGATCGAACAGGCGCGTGCCCAGCCCCGCCTCGAGCGCGCCGAGGCGGCGGTGGATCGTGGAGGCGTGCACGCCCAGCCGCTCGCCGGCTGACGTGAGGGTCCCCGTGCGGATCACCGCGAGGAACACCGGCAGGTCGTCCCAGCTTAGGTCTTGCATAGATGCAGCCCTGTTTCTTGATTGTGCGCCTGTGCTTGCAGGATGAGGGGCCTATCGTGTCCGAGAGACCGGGCGCGGACGCCGCGCCGAAGGAGCCCCATGCAGATGCACCTCCGCTCGTCTGAGCAGCGCGGACACACCGCCCTCGGGTGGCTCGACTCCCGACACAGCTTCAGCTTCGGCCACTACCGCGACCCCGGGTTCATGGGCTTCGGGCACCTGCGGGTGATCAACCAGGACGTGGTGATGCCGGGCCGCGGGTTCGGCACCCACGGGCACCGCGACATGGAGATCATCTCGGTGGTCCTGCGCGGCGGGCTCGCCCACGCCGACTCACTCGGCACTGGTTCGGTGATCCGGCCGCACGAGGTTCAGCTCATGTCGGCCGGTCGGGGCGTCTCTCACAGCGAGCTCAACGCCAGCCGCGCCGAACCGGTCGAGTTCCTCCAGATCTGGGTGACGCCGAACCAGAGGGGCGCGGAGCCCCGCTACCAGCAGCGGGCCTTCGATCCCGACCAGCGTGGGCTGGTGCGGGTCGTGAGCCCCGACGGGGCCGATGACTCGCTCGTGGTTCGGCAGGACATGAGCCTGCTCCAGCTGCGCCTCGACGGAGGCGCGCGGGCCCAGCACGCGATCGAGCGCGACCGCGCGTGGGTGCAGGTCGTCGGCGGAGACCTCGAGGTGAACGGCGTGGCGCTGCGGCCGGGCGACGGCCTCGCGATCGACGGCGGATCGAGCCTCCGCTTTGTGGCCGCCGCTCCGGTCGAGGCGCTGGTCTTCGACCTCCAGTGAGCCAGCTCAGTCGGCCGTGATCTCGCACACCACGGGCTTGTGGTCGAAGTACACCGCGTCGATGACCGCGGGGTGGGGATCGATGCCGGCGTGCCAGCAGTCGCCGGCGTGCCCGTCGCTCAAGACGTGGTCGATGTCGGCGAGTCCCTGGTACGAGCCGGGGGCGTCTGGGCCGACCGCGCTGATGAAGGCGAGCTCGGAGCTGGCGACCCGGGCCGACCACGCCGCGGCGCTCGCGTCGAAGTCGGCGAAGCGCCCGGGGTCGGTGTTGAGATCGCCCATCACGAGGTTTCGGCTGCCGTTGGCGCCCGGGACTCCGTCCCCGAGGTCCACGAAGACCTGGTCGATCTGAGCGACCCGGCAGGCCTGCTCGTCGACGGAGATCCCCGAGGTGCCGTGCACGCTCACGACGGTCAGCAGTTCGCGGCCATCGGCGTCTTCGATGACGGCCCGCGCGACCCGGGCGCCGCTCCCGCACCCGTCTACCGTCGCGCCGGCGAGGCCCTCGAGGCAGAGGTCGTCGTCGCACCCCCGGACTCGACCCCAGTCGGTCCGCACCGCGAGGCACTTGTCGTCCTTGCCCGGGTGACAGGCCACCTGGTAGCCAGGGCCCAGCACCTGCAGGGCCACGGTCGGGTCGCCGGCCGCCCAGTCCTCGCAGACGAAGTCGTCGTGGTGGTCGTCGGGGATGTCGACGCACCGGTCGGCGTGGAAGATCTCCTGAAAGGCGACCAGCTCTGGTTCCACCTCCGCCAGAAAGCGCTGCGTGGCGTCCATCGCGGGTCGCCAAGCCAGCCCGTCGCCGTACCACGCGTCCGACGTCGCGGCGTGGGCCTCGGTGTAGCCGTCGTCGGGGCCGGCGTCGTGGCCCATCGACTCGGTGGTGCCCGTGTTGAAGCTCACCACCGTGAGGGGAGGGGAGGCGCCCGACGCGGGGGGCGCCGACCCGGAGTCGGCGCCCGGGCGGCAGCCGACGAGGGCCAGGGTGGCCGCCAGCGAGGCGACGCGGCCGAGAGGGGTGTGGAGCAGGGACATGGGCCGGGCGCGGTCGGGGGAGTGAGGCGCGCGATGGGCGTCCCTCAGGGCAGTCTACCGCCGCCTTGCATCGGGCGACCAGCGCGTCGCCCCGAGGCGCGAGGGCGCGCGCGGCGTTGGGATAGTCCCCGGGGGCCAACCATCGGGGCCGACCATGACCGACCGCCGCCCGTCACTGAGCCGCTGGGGGCGCAGCAGCTACGAGACCGACGCCGACCTCGCGGCAGAGGCCGCCGCCGTCGACCCGCTCGTCGACCTGCGCGGGATGGAACACGACGCCGAGATCCTGGTGGTGACGTCGCGGGTGCGGGTGGACCGGTCGCTGCTCGAGCGGGCGCCGTCGGCCCGCCTCGTGATCACGACCACCAGCGGCTACGACCACCTCGACCGGGCGGCTCTCCGGGCCAGAGACGTGCAGGCCGCGCGGCTGCCCCTCGCGCGCCGCGACGCCGTGGTCGAGGCCAGCCTCGAGCTCCTCATCGGAGGGCTGCGCCAGAGCGCCTGGCTGCATGCAGAGGCGCAGGCCGGCCGCTGGGCGCGGGCCCGGCTGCCCTCGCTTGGCATCCGCACGGTGCGTGGGGCCACGGTGGCCGTGGTGGGGCTCGGCGTCATCGGCGGGCGCATGGCCGACCTGCTCGGCGCCATGGGCGCCCGCGTGCTCGGCGTCGACCCGCACGCCGCGCCCCTCACCGGCGTGCCGCGCGTGACGCTGTCCGACGCGCTGGCGCAGGCCGACGCGGTCACGCTGCACTGCCTGCTGACACCGCGCACCCACCAGCTGCTCGACCGGCCCGCGCTCGCGGCGGCCCGCCCCGGACTGGTGGTGGTCAACACCGCTCGGGGCGACGTGCTCGACCTCGACGCCGCCATCGCGCTGCTCGACCAGGGGCACCTCGGCGCGGTCGGCGTCGATGTCTTCCCCCGGGAGCCCTACCCAGGCCTGGCCCGCAGCGCCGGGCACACCGGCCTGCGCTTCACGCCGCACGCCGCCGGCTACCACGACGGGCTGGCGGCGTCGGTGCGGGCGGGTCTGGTCGAGACGGTGGCTGCGTGGGCCCAGGGCGCGCCCCTGCCCTTCGGCGTGCCGGGCGT
>JBDQIL010000727.1:0-3378 GCA_040264415.1 Myxococcota bacterium | reverse complement strand
GGCCCAAGCGGCGCCCTGTGCGGCGGCGGCGCCAGGGGCCGCGCCGGGCGCGACGCCGGGCGCGGGGGCGCCCGCCGCCGCCACCGGCGCAGCGGCGGCTGCGGCGGCGGGCGTGGCGGGAGGGGCCTGCGAGGCGGGGCCTCCGTCACAGGCGAGGGCGAACAGACTCATGGCGAGGGCGAGGCGCATGGGGGCTCCCAGTCGATCAGAGGCCGGTCCCGTAACCCCGCGCGTCTCGCCCGGCGCTCCGCGCGCCGCAGGGCGATCGGTCGCCAGCGACGCCCGCTGCCCCCGCGCATCACCCCGCTTCGGTGCGTCGCGCGGTTCGCAGGTCTGGCTCGGCATGGTACCCTACCCGACCTCAGCCACTGTGGAGCACCGTTGATGAAGCCCTCTGCGACCCGCCGCCTCCTCCTGCTCGCGGTCACCGCCCTCGTGGGAGCCCTGGTCGGCGGCAGCGCCCTCGCCGCCTGGCCGGACTCCTACGAACACCGCATCGCCAACCTCGACGCGCTGCGCTGGGACATGGCGTACCCCGGCGTCGGCAACGATCCGGCCCGAACCAAGGCCATGTACGAGAAGTCCTGCAGCATCAAGAAGGGCAGCGCCTGCTCTTGGAAGAGCTGGCAAGACGGCGACGGCGGGAGCCTCGCCAAGGCGGCGTCCTTCTACGGCAAGAAGTGTCCCTCCGACCCGCAGAGCTGCGTGGTGGTGGGCTGGTCGAAGTCGCGCGACGCGACGGGCAACCTCGTCGCCTCGGGCTCCGCCAAGTCCGCCTACGGCTACTTCAAGAAGGCCTGCGACAAGGCCTATGCGGCCGGCTGCACCGGCATGGGTGAGCTGCACCTCGAGGGCGTGGGCGTCGCGCAGAACTACAAGCAGGCGCGCACCTTCCTCAGCGAGGGCTGCAAGGCCAAGGACTACTGGGGCTGCTACCTCGAGGGCACGCTCTACGAGCGCGGCCTGGGTGTGACCGCCGACCTCGACAAGGCCGCCGCGCTCTACACCAAGGCCTGCCGCGCCAACGTCCCCCACGCCTGCATCAAGAAGGCGGAGATGACCGAGAAGGGCATCATCAAGGGCGGCGGCGCCAAGGAGGCCGCGGGCCTCTACGGCAAGTACTGCGAGAGCAAGGTCGCCGACGGCTGCTACCACCTCGGCCGCCTCTACAGCGAGGGTCGCGGCGTCGAGCGTCAGCCCGACGTGGCGCTCGGCCTCTTCAAGCAGAGCTGCGACGCCGGCGTGCTGCTGGGCTGCTTCGGCATGGCCAAGACCTACGAGTCGGGCCGCTCCACCGAAGGCGACATCTCCGATGCGGTCGCCATCTACGAGAAGACCTGCAACACCGGACACGCCGATGCCTGCGTGCGGCTGGGCAAGCTCTACCTCAAGGGCAAGGGCGTCGCGAAAGACACCGAGCTCGGCATGGGCTTCGTTCAGCGCGCGTGTGACGGCGGCGAGTCGGGCGGCTGCGACGTGCTGGGCCAGCTCTACGAGTCTGGCAACGGCGTCGACATGAACCTGAGCAAGGCCGTCAGCCTCTACACCAAGGCCTGCGACGGCGGCGTGGGTGTGGGCTGCTACCACCTGGGCAAGCTGTTCCAGGTGGGCAAGGGCGTCGGGCAGAACTCGTCCCGGTCGGGCGAGCTGTTCGAGCAGGCCTGCGCCACCGGTCATGGCAAGAGCTGCGGCCTGCTGGCGCGCGCCTACATCACCGGCGACGGCGTCCAGGCCGACTCCGGCAAGGCCGCCGAGCTGCTCGAGAAGGGCTGCCACGGTGGTGACGGCGACAGCTGCGCCAAGGTGGGCGGCATGTACCAGAACGGATCGGGCGTGAAGGCCGACGCCGAGCGCGCCGTGAGCTTCTACCAAGACGCCTGCGCCCTCGAGTCGGGCATCGGCTGCTTCACCCTGGCCAAGGCCTTCGAGCTCGGCAAGGGCGCCCCGAAGGACTACCGCCAGGCCGTCTCGGCCTTCAAGTCGGCGTGCAGCTTCGGCTACGAGCAGGCCTGTGATGCCGGCGGAAAGATCGCCTTCCAAGCGAACTTCCAGAACATCCTCGACAACAAGTTCGAGAACGACATCTGCCAGCTCTTCAGCTTCGACCCCGAGCGCCCCGACAAGACCGCCCTGGTGGCCGATGTACGCGGCGACGAGTTCGTGCTGATGGACGGACCGCTCGCCGGCCAGACCATCAAGCCGGCCTTCGTGAGCGAAGACTTCAAGGTGGGCAAGATCTTCCGCGGCACCACCACCTGGACCGCCCCCAGCGGCGGCAAGAAGGTCACCGAGCTGAAGTTCAGTCACTACGAGACCTGGAACTCGGTGGAAGACCCCATCGACGCCTTCCCTGGCGACGCGGCCTTCTCCAACGACCGGCTCGACGAGACCCGCCTCATCTTCTCGCGCGGCGAAGAAGAGGTGCGGCGCAACCTCGAGAGCAAGAAGTGCAAGTTCGGGTCGGGCTACCCGGTCATCACCACCGAGCACTGCTCCGAGATCCAGGCCCTCGTGGGCGCCCAGCTGCTCACGAAGTGCAAGGGCGAGTAGCCGCAGCCCGCGCGCATCGACCCGACGGGGGGGTGGCTGCGGCCGCTCCCCCGTCGCTGCGTCGGGTCACCGCCGCGCGCCCGGTCAGCGCCGCGATCAGTAGCTGGCGACGCCCGTGTACGTGTAGCTGTAGTAGCCGTAGTAGTCGTCGGTGGAGCCGCGCTCCCAGGTGGCGGTGCCTGCGCCGTCACCCCACCCAGGGCTCCAGTAGTACTCGGTGCCGTAGTAGGTGAGGTAGGTCCGCCAGTCGAGGTCGCCGCCGCCGTCGCGAAACAGGAAGCCCAGGTACATCTCTGAGCTGCCGGAGAACTCGGCCTCGAAGGCCCAGACGCAGCCGCTGCACTCGACCGTCTCGCCCACGAAGGACCACTCGGAGAGCAGCCCGAAGTCGGAGTCGATGACGAAGGTGCCCGTGACGGGGCTGCCGGGCGGGAGGTCGCCAGCAGAGCCACCGCTGGTGGTCGTGGTGCTGTCGCTCGGGCCGTCGGGCCCGCCGCCGTCGGCGCCGTCTCCGGCCTCGGGCGGACCATCGCCGTCGTAGAGCGGCTGGTCGGGGTCGAAGCCCAGCGGCTTCGACTCGACGGCGCAGGCACCGGCGAGCAGGGTGGTCAGAGCGATGGGGGCGAGGCTGCGCATGGGTCATCCCGGCGGGCGAGGCTCAAGGTCGTTGTAGCCGCTCCGAGCCGGGTTGGCGCGGCGTGGGGTCGCCGAGCAGAGCTGCGGCCGCGGACGGCGCGGCCGAGAGGTTGCTGGCCTTGCCCTGGAAGCGGCCGCCACGACCGCCCCCCCGGCCCTCCAGGGCGGCGGCCACGCGGGGCCCCGCGACAT
>JBDQIL010000726.1:0-3379 GCA_040264415.1 Myxococcota bacterium | reverse complement strand
GGCGCGGGGGGTGGGGTGATCGCCCGGGTGGTCCAGTCGGAGACGATGGCGCCGCGGCGACCCACCTCGGTGGGCGCGCCCTCGGCGTCGAACACCACGCCCCAGCCACCCAGCACATCGACCGCGCTGGTCTCGGCGCCCGTCACCCGAAGCGTGGTGGACAGGGCGTCGGCGATGACGCCGCGCGGGTGCGCCACCACCGAGACCGCGGCGCCCTGGGCCTTCTCGCCCGTGCGGGCGTCGACCACCTGCTTGAAGTAGCCCTCGCCGGGGGTGCCGGTGGGCACCCAGGTGCCGCTGGTCACCAGGGCCGCGTCGCGCACCGAGAACGTGGCGATGCGGGGGGTCGCGCCGGGCAGCGGCACCTCGACCTCCCAGGCGCCGCGCACCAGGAAGTCGGTGCCCACGTCGAGCCGCACGTCGAACTCAGGGGGGATGACGTCGAGGGCGCGGTCGGCGGCGTCGCCCTTGACCACGCCCCCCAGGATGACGCTCATGCCCTCGTCGGCCAGCCGCACGTCGCAGTCCTTGAGCTCCACCCGGGTCCAGTCCACCAGCGCCATGCGCTGCTGGATGGTCTCAGCGTCGGGGAGCGACGCGCCCGGGATGTCCCACAGACCCGAGAGGGCGCCCACCGTGATGTCGAAGGCGCCCTGCGAGGCGGCCGACACCGTGAGGGCAGCGTTGATCATGCGGGCGGTGTCGGCGCCGACCGGCACTGGGTCGCCGCCAGCGCGGGCGTTGACGCGCCCCAGATCGCCCTCGGGGTTCGACCAGGTGTCGGTGATGCTCTCGATGCGCCGGATCTCGGAGAGCGCGGCCTTGCCCGCGGCCTCGCAGACGGCGCGCTCGGTGCCCGTGGGGCAGCGCACGTCGATCTTGATGACGCTGCCGAGGGCCTCGCCCTGGGAGGTCACCAGCAGCGGCGCGGGGGGCGCAGCCGGCACCGGCGGCGCGGGCGGCGTCTTCTCGCCGCAGGCGACGAGGAGGAGGGGCAGCAGCAGGGCGCGAGCAGACATGGCGTTGTCCGGGGAGAGTGGCCAGGGCGGGGCTGCTAACCGACCGCACCCGGCGGGACCGGGCCGCCAGCGCCGGTCCTCACGGGCTCGTCACCCAGCGCGAGGAAGCGCACCAGGCGCCGCGCCGACAGCTTCAGGCAGAATGCCGCCATCTCGAAGTCGTCCTCCAACAGGTCGAGCAGCACCTCGCGGTCGGCTCGGAGCACCAGCACGTCGGAGGTGGCGCGGGCGGTGTACCAGCAGGACTCGCCGCCCGAGAGCACGCCGAACAGGCCGGGCATGGCCGGGGGTCCGTACCGTAGGCCGCCCGCCGCTCCCGTCCGCGAGCCAGAGACCGAGCCACGGACGAGGTGGACGTAGGTCTGGCACGGCTCTCCCTCGGTCCAGAGGGTGGCCCCAGCCGGCAGGCGAGCCTGCTCGAGCATGCGGGCGTAGCGGGCCACGCTGTCGAGGCTGCTGCGGCCGAAGGCGGGCACCTGGCGCACGGCGAGCACGCGCTCGACGAGGTCGAGGGGCCGGTCGACCTGCAGGTGCGCCGGCACGGGCCGGAGCCGCTCCGGCGCCTGAAAGTCCCGCCCCAGGCGGCTCCAGGTCTCGATGATGCGGGAGGAGATGACCCGCAGCACGTGGTCGAGCACCGCGAAGTCCTCCTCCATCACGTCGAGCAGCGGGTCGCGGTCGAGGGTGAGCAGCCGGCTGCGGCGGTCGGTGACCACGGTGCGCTGGCTACGGAGCCCGGCGAGCATCCCCAAGATGCCCACGCTCATTCGCTTCTCGCTGCGCTTGACCACCGCGCCGCCCGCCTCCACCCGGACGCCCCCGTCAACCACGAGGTGCGTGCGGTGGAAGGGCTGGCCCTCGCGCAGCAACACGGTCCCGGCGGGCACCACCCGCTCCTCGGTGCGGCGGGCGACCGCGGCGAGGGCCTCCTCGTCGAGCCGCGAGAACGCGGGGAGCGAGCGCAGCAAGAGCATGTGCTCGAGCGTGGCGGCGTGCACCCTCATCGGGCCGCTCCCCCCGACGGGCGCGCCTGGGCGCCGTCGCCCCGCAGGCGAGCGATGGCATGCTCGACCACCTCGGCCGACGGGAGGTGGGGGGACAGCGCGATGGCCTCGAGGTCGGGCAGAAGCGCCACCAGCCCCAGCTCGCCGGCATGCCAGGCGGCGATGGCCTGGACCGACCCGCTGCCGGCCCGCAGCATGGCGCCCACGAGCGACGCATAGTCGCCCTCGAAGGGGGTGTGGAAGGGGGCGCCCGGGGCCAGCCGGCGCCGCCGCGGCAGCTCGTCGCGCGACGGGTCGAACAGGCCCCGCGCCGGCGCCCGCAGCTTGAGGGGGAGGGTGTGCTCGAGCAGCTCGAGGGACGAGGCCCGGCGGTGGGGGTCGTCGGAGAGCACGCCGCGCCAGAGGTCCTCGAAGTCTTCACCATCGTGCAGCAGGTCGAGCAGCCGGAACAGTCGCTCCCGCACGCTCGCGCGCTTGTCCTCCACCAGGGTGCGCAGCAGCTCGTGGCCCGGGGTGTCTCGAGCTGGGTCGTCGCGCACCCCGCGCGCCAGCAGGATCGACCAGTCCAGCAGCAGGTAGAGGTTCGCGATCTCCCGGGCGACCGACTGCTCGAGCGGACCGCGTGGGATCGCGAGGTCGGGGGCGAGCCCGTGCAGGCGGGTGCGCGCCCGCAGCACGCGGTACCGCACCCCGCCGCTCTCGGCCGCGTGCAGCCAACGCGTGAGCAGGGCCGCGCTGTCGGGCCCGGGGAGCTCGGCCACCACCGCGGGCACGTGGATGCGGACGCGCTCGGCCTGATCGGGGTCGGCCAGCGCGGCGTCGAGCAGGGGCAGCGCGTCTCGCCCCACCGCGACGATGGCGCGGCGGGCGTCGCGGCGCGAGGCGCGGGTCTCGAGCAGCGCCAAGGCGGCGGGCACATGCCCCAGCTGTGGGGAGGCCAGCAGCGACTCGGCCACCGCCGACCGCTCCCGCGGCGTGGTCGCCGCGTCGGCCAACTCCGCCAGAATGCGCACTTGCAGAGCGTCGTGGTGCTGGTGGCGCAGGGCCTGGGCCAGCGCCTCTCGCTCGGCTGGCTCGCCTCGGCTGACGATGTCGCGCACCATCGGGGCCACCGACCCGGCGCGGGCGCCGCCCTCGCCGAGCATCGACGCCATCCCGGCGCAGCGGACGATGGCCGCGGGATCGGACAGGGCCCGCACCGACAGCTCGGGGTCGGGGTGGACCCGCACCACGGCGGCCCGCACGCGGGGGTCGTCCGACGAGAACAGCCGCGCGGCCTTGGCCAGGTGGTCGGTGCGGCCGGCGCGCGTGAAGTGGTCGAGGGCCCGCTCGACCACCCGCGGGCTCGGGTGGAAG
>JBDQIL010000725.1:0-3379 GCA_040264415.1 Myxococcota bacterium | reverse complement strand
GGGCGGGGCGATGGAGCAGACGGCGGTGCGCCCACCTGTGACGGCGCTGCCGACCGCCGTCACGACTGCTCGGGCATGGATCCGGCCGACCCCGCGCCGCTCGGCGGCATGGTCGCGCTCACCTTCGACGACGGCCCGAGCGACACCGTCACCCCCGACGTGCTCGCCACCCTGCGCGACTTCCAGGCGCCCGCCACCTTCTTCACGCTGGGCATCGCGCTCGAAGACAGCCGCAACTGGGACGTGGTCGAAGAGATCGTCGCCGACCCCCTCTTCACGCTCGCGAACCACTCGTGGGATCACCGAAACCAGGCCGATCTGTCGCTGTCCGCCCATCAAGATCAGGTGGGCGACACCAACGACCTCATCCGCAGCTTCGGCGTCGAGCCCGCGTTCTTCCGCTTCCCCTACGGCTCATCCACCTGTGAGACTGCCGACCACGTGCGTGATGTCGGCATGCTCGTGTCCGGGTGGCACATCGACACCGGCGACTGGTGCTACGCGGCGTCTGGCGAGACCGGCGTGTGCACCCGCGACGACTACTGGCGCATCCCCCCAGAGTACGAGGCCGACATGCGCGGCTTCACGATGGAGCAGGTGCGCCGCTTCGACGGCGGGGTCATCCTCTTCCACGACATCCACCCCTACACGGCGGCGGCGCTCCCCGACATCCTCCAAGACCTGGTGGACGAGGGCTACACCTTCGTGTCGCTCGACGACTTCGAGTCCTTCCCTCGGCTCAACGCCGCCGACCCGGCCGACCTCCCCTTCGTGGGCGAGCCCTGCGACGTGTCCGACGACACCTGCTGGATGGTCGAGTACGAGGCGTGGTGCGAGCCCACGGGCGACGGCGACGCCGGGGTGTGCACCGTGGAATGCGAGGGCACCTGCCTCGACCGAGACGGCAACGCGACCACGATCTGCGCCGAAGTGGCGTCCGGCGGCGGCCAATGCACCAGCCGGTCGGTCGACCTCAACGATTGCTGCGACGCCGTGCCGGGGACCGTCTCCGAGCAGGTCGATCGCCACGTGGGCGAGAGCGGGGCGTCGCAGCTGTCGGTCGCGGCCTGCGTGCCCGAGCACTGGCTCTAGGGGCGGCCGCCGCGCTCAGCGCTTGCCTTCGAGGCGCGGATCGGGCGGCCCCTCGACCCGCTGCACCGCCACGCCGTGCCCCTCGAGGTAGCCCACGCCGTTCGCCCCCATGTAGCCGCCCTCGACGATGAGCACGCGCTCGATGCCCGCGTGGTGGATGAGCTTGGCGCACAGGATGCACGGCTCACCCGTGACGATGAGCCAGGAGCCGTTCGTGGGCACGCCGTTCGCGGCTGCGTTGCAGATGACGTTCATCTCGGCGTGGTGACAGCCGATCTCCATCCGGGTGCCGGACTCGACCTGGTGGTGGTCTCGCAGGCAGACCTCGCCGCCGCACAAGCGCCCACCGCCCCGCGGTCCGCCGTTGTAGCCGTCCATCAGGATGACGTTTCGCTTCGGGTCGAGCAGCAGGGCCCCGAACTTGCGGCGCGGGCAGTTGCTCGCCCGGGCGAGCGCGAGGCACTGCTCGATGCGGATGGAGACGTGCTTGTCCTTGAGGGCCATGCCAGCTCCAGGGGTGGGTGCGCCAGCTTGGCCCACCCGGCAGCAGCGGGCAAGCTGTCCGTGCACCGATCACCCGAGGCCCGGCCGCGGCCTCGACGTCGCCCCGAGGTCGCTGGCATGGACAGCACACAGCAGCGCGCCCTGGCACAGATGCTCGACCAAGTGCGGACCAATCGAACGCTGTTCTACCACTGGGTCTTTGCGCGGTACGGCGTCGATGGCGAGTCCTTCCTCGGCGTGTACCGCCGGCACCACGAGGCCGCAGCGGTGGCCTTCGACCTGCGCCGCGAGGCCGACCGCAGCCAGCTGCTCGAGGGTCACGTGTGGTTCCTCGACGACGAATTCGTCTTTCGCACCGACCGGCCCGACGATCCCGGGCTGAGATACGCCTTTGACAACGACCTGCGCGCGGACGGGCTGCGCGACCTCCACTCGTGGCTGCTGCAGGGGCGATTTCGGCTGGCTCGCGCCCTCGGCCCGCCCGAGGACCCCCGCACCTGGTTCGACGAGGCCCGCTGGCCCGGCCGCGCCGACCGCGTGGTGGCCGACCTCGCGCGGCTGGGGGTGAAGGGCGGCCCCGCGCGGGCCGAAGCCCCATCCACGGAGCTGGGCGATCTCGATGGCCTCGACACCATCGACCTCCTGGACGGTCTCCGTGACCTCCACGACCTCCACGACCTCCACGACCTCCACAGCTTGCGCGACCCCGAGGACGAGCTGGCGTGAGCGCCCGTCAGTCGGCGCGCAGATGCACCGAGACAGGGAGACGAGACGCCACCGGGACCCCATTCACGACCCGAGGGCTGAAGCGGTGGGCGCGCCCGAGCGCTGTCACCGCGTCGATCAGGGGTGCAGGGCAGTCGGATACGGCCGCGTCGGTCACCCGACCATCTGCCGCGAGGTCGAGGTCGAGGGCGCAGGTCACCTGGGCGGGCAAGGTGCCGGCGCGCACCTGCTTCCGCGCCGACCGGGGGAAGCGCGGCTCTGGGGCGCGCTGGAGGCGGGCCGCCTCCACCAGATCGAGGCGGGGCGGGTGCCCCGCGGCGGAGACGCCGTATCGATCGGCCTGCACGTCGATGATCGCGCGCAAGGCGCCGGCGTCTCCCGCCACGAAGGTCACCGGCACCGGCACCGCGTCGACGGGGGTCCACGACCGGACCGGCATCCGCCAGTCCGACGCAGCGGCCTGGGCCACCGCGAGCACCGCGGCGTCACAAGATCGGGAGACCCGGCGGTCGGCGGTCCAGGGCACGGCCCCAACCGTGACGGCGTCGGACCCCACCGACACCCACGCCGAGCACTGGGCGCCGGGCGCCAGATCTGACGCGGCTGGCAGCGGCACGGCGTCGAACTCGACCCGAGCGTTGCCGCCGATCTCGACCCACGACGCCCCAGGCGGCGCCGCCCCGGCGGCGCGGGCGGCGATCAGCACGAGGGCACAGAGAGCGGGGCGGATGGGGGCCATGAAAGCCGTGTGTAACGGCGGGAGAGCCCGCTTCGCCAGTGGGATGTCGGCCCGCGCCGGGCCGCGCACGCCCGCGCGGCGTGAAGGGTCGGCCGGCCTCAGGCGTTGAACCCCCGACGGCCGGGTCAGGGGTCTCGTCTCCTCCCCCCACCCCGTCGAACGCTCTCCCCTCTCCGTCCGCGAGCCGGACCGCGCAAAGACCCAGTGGTAGAACAGCGTTCGATTGGTCCGCACTTGGTCGAGCATCTGTGCCAGGGCGCGCTGCTGTGTGCTGTCCATGCCAGCGACCTCGGGGCGACGTCGAGGCCGCGGCCGGGC
>JBDQIL010000724.1:0-3381 GCA_040264415.1 Myxococcota bacterium | reverse complement strand
GTCCGGTGGTGGCGGCCTGGGTGGTCGTGGCGGCAAGCGCCGCTGAACGAGCCACGAGAGCCTGGGCCGAGATGGTGGGTCTTCCCCGTCGTCTCGGCCTTCGCCGTTTGCTGGGCCGGGTGCTTTGGCCCCGGACGGTGGGTTAGCTGACCCAGCGGCCTCGCGGTGTGGGGCGGTGGGCGCGGTCTGGCCGCGGCACGCCGCTTGCTTTGAGCGATGGGCGCCACCCCCTCCCGGAGCCCCCATGTCCTACTCCTGCCTCTTGGTCCCCGTCGACGGCTCTGACCCAGCGCTGCGAGCGCTCGCCGTCGCGGTCGAGCTGGCCGGCGCGCTGGGGGCGCGCATCGAGCTGGTCTAGGTGGTCAGCTTGGGGGAGCTCGACTTCTACGACGGCATGTACAAGACGCCGGAGCAGGTCGCTGCGCTGCTCACCCGGCATCGGCGCGGCGTGCTCGAAGCGGCTCAGGCTCTGGTGCCCGACTCGGTGGCGTGCAGCGGCGAGCTGCTCGAGGGTCCGGTGGCCGCGACCTTGCTCAAGCGGGCCGCAGATATCGACGCAGACCTCATCGTCATGGGCCGTACGGGCAAGGGCCGGCTCGAGCGTCTGCTGAAGGGCAGCGTGGCGCAGCGGGTGTCGTCGCTGGCGCCGGTGCCGGTCGTGTTGGTCGGCTGAGTCGCGCGCGGCTCAGTCGGCCGCGGGCACCGGGTACTCGGCCCAGAGCGCCCCCCGCAGATCACCCACGGCGTAGTCGACCGCGGCGTCGGCTGGGTAGAGCTCGGTGATGCGGCCGGCCACGGCTGGAGCGAGCGAGTCGGAGGGGCCGTGGCAGGTGAGACACACCGGCTCGACGGCGATCGGCAGGAGCACGCGGGCGACCGCCCCGTCGGGGGTGGTGGCGACCTCGCTGACGCCGGCCACGCCATCGGCGGGGCGCTCCCCTTGCGCCTGGAGCCAGGCGCTCACCCACGCGGGCGCTTGCGCGTTGTCGGGGTTGCGGAGCCGGAGCGAGCTGCGACCCACTTGGACGCCCTGCTGCTCGGCCACGCCGGCCGAGACCTTGGGGGCTTGGATGTGGCAGGCGGAGACGGCCTCGACCGGTCCACCAGACTTCATCGCTGCCTGCAGCCGCTGCTTCAGCCCTCGGCCGACCTCTTGCGCCGCCTGTCGGGCGTGGTCGAGCGCTTCGGCGGGAGCGGTGGGGCGGGGGGCTGCCTTGGCGCGGGCCGCGCGCCCTTCGGCCGCCTCGTCTGGGGGCAGGTCCTTGAAGTCGCGTGGGCCGGGGTCTGCGCCACAGGCGCAGAGGGCGATGAGCACAGCGAGGCGGGCAGCAGACATCGGTTCTCCGAGTCGGGGTTCAGCGGACCGCGTCGAGGGGGCCGCAGGCGACCTCCACCCGTTCGTTGGCGGTCTCGAAGGTGCCCATGTCGACCAGGTCCCAAAAGAGCGCGACCTTGCAGGTCGTGGCCCCGCGCTGGCGCCCGAACTGGGTCCCGTCGAGGCCGTCGGCGGCCATGTTGTCAGCGGGATCCCAGCTTGAGAGCGCCGCGGTGAGGGCGCCGTCGGGGAGCCCGGCGGACCGGAGCCTCCCGTTGCTGGCGAGTCGGCAGGTCTGGTCGCCGGGCTGGGTGCGGGTTGGAGGGGCGCTGAAGCGCTCGGTCAGCACCGCCTCGAGGGCCGCGCACCCCGCCTTCGCGTCGTCGTCGAGCCCGTCGTCTTGGTTGGCCCCGATCTCCGGCATGCCGCCGCAGGCCAGGACGCAGAGGGCCGCGAGCAAGACCGGCACCCGCCGCGTCATGGCGCTGGGTCGTCGTCGGGGGCTGCCCGCAGCCGCCGCAGGTGATTCAGCGTGAGGGCCACCCCCAAGGCGGCCAAGAGGGCGGCGCTGGCCTTGCCCTGCGCGATCGGGTCGCCTTCGAGCGAGGGCACCAGCCCGCCGATGAAGCTGAAGGCGATCGTGCGGCTGTCGCCGTTCGTGGCCTCGAACCAACAGTAGCCGGCGAAGCCGAAGAACAAGGCAGGGACCAGGAGGCGGGCGTTCAACCGGGCGACCCGTCGTCGAGGGCCTCTTGGATGACCGGATCGTTCAGCCCCATCTCACGGCCGATGGCCGCGACCTCGTCGCGCCAGATCTTCACGCCAGAGAAGCGCGACAGCAGGCTCGACGCCACGTCGACGAAGATCCGACCCAGGCCCGGGGCGTCGGTACCGAGCGCGGTGGCGTAGCGCTGGATGACGGCCCGCTCTGCGTCGGACACCCCGCCGTCGGCGTAGGCCACCAGCACGAGGCTCTTCAGGAAGGCCTCGCGCGCCGCCGGCGTGGTGAGGGTCTCGAGATCGACGGCGCTCCCGCCGCCCGGCAGGTCAGCCTCGAAGGCGTCGATGAGCGCCTCTTCTTTGGGGTGGGAGCCGTCTGCGCGGGCCACCTCGCGCATGCCCGCAGCGATAGTGTGGGCGGCGGCGGCGTCGAGGTCCACCGTGCCGGTCATCAGGTCGCGCATCTCGAGCTCCACGGGTCGGGTCGGAGGGCTCTCTATCCGACCGCGACCCGTCGATCACGCCGTCTGCTTTGCGGCGCTCCGGTCACGGAGCCGGCGCCGCGGGGCGCATCGGATTAGGAATGGGGGTCCATTGCGCAGGGAGCGCCCCGTGCTCGTCGATGACGTGGGTCTCCTGGCCTGCCCCGAGACCCACAACCCGATCCACTGGCAGGGCACCAACCTCGAGGGCGTGCTGCAAGACGGCGTGCTGGTGTGTGCCGAGACGGGGGTCGCCTGGCAGGTGGCCGACCGGCTGCCACGCCTCGTGCGCGACCTTCCCCAGGAGGCCTCGCGCGCGCGCCTGCTGCGGCTGCACGACGCGGCCCCCCGCTTCCACGACCCCCTGCTGCGACTGCTCCTGCCCGCGCTGGGCAGCTCCACCGAGGGGGTCCACCGAAACACGGCCCTCGAGCGGCTCGACCTTCACCGTGGTCTCGGCGATCGGCCGCGGATCCTCGAGGTCGGGGTGGGCGTGGGCGCGAGCCTGCCGCTGCTCGCGCGTCGGCTGACCGCGCACGACCACGCCCAGCTCTGGGGCGTCGACGCCAGCGTGGGCATGCTCCTCGAGGCCCAGCGCCGGCTGGATCGCCACAGCTCAGGCCCCCTGTCGGCCGTGCGGCTGGTGCTGGCCGATCCGGCTCGGCTGCCCTTCCGTGATGGCAGCTTCGACCGCGTGCTGCACCTGGGCGGGCTCGCCGGCTTCGCCGACCCGGGGCGCGCGCTGGCCGAGATGGCCCGCGTGGCCCGATCTGGGGCGCCCATCGTGGTGGTGCAGGCCAGCCCGGCTGCCGGCGCCCCCTCGGGGCCGGCCGCGATGGTCGCCCGCCGCCTGCTGCCCCCGCC
>JBDQIL010000723.1:0-3381 GCA_040264415.1 Myxococcota bacterium | reverse complement strand
CCGCTCGACAACCTCTCGTGGACCGCGGCCTCCCGCGGCCTGGCGGGGAGCGTCACCCTCTTGCGCGGCGCCGACCTGGACAGCATCGGCGGAGACGGCCGCGCCGTCGCGGCGGGTGAGGCCAGAGCGACGGTCGGAGGGCGCGCCCACCGCGAGATCGGCCACGCCGTCGCCGGTGATGTCGGACAGCACCGCGAGCGCCGCGCCGAAGCCGCGATCGGTGTCGCCGAGCTGGAGCAGCCCCGCGGCGTCGGAGGTGAGGCGGTCGCCGTCGTCGGTGAGGTCGAAGGCACGCACGGCCCCCTCCACCGGGCTCCCCACGAGCAGCGCGCCCGGCACCAGGGCCAGGTCCCAGTCGGGGCCTTGCGCGAGCGTGCCGGCCACGGTGGCGAAGTTGTTGAGGGGTGAGCGGTCACCCGCCACGCGCCGCGGACCGGCCTCGATGACCACACCCAGCGCCCCGGCATAGCCGGTCGCGCAGCCGGCTCCCTGGCAGGTGCCGGTGCAGCCGGGCGTGGCGCCGACGAGCGCCACGCCCCACCCCAGGGCCGGGATCAAGCCGCGCAGGGCACTACTCCGCCACCAGCCCGCTGTATTCAGTCAGGGTGCGGGTCATCAGCGGCGTCGAGGTGTCGGCGTTGTCGTAGGAGATCTCCTTGACCATGCCGATGCCCTTCACCCACCACTGCTCGATGTAGCCCTCTTGGGGGATGGGCGCGCCGAAGAGGTCGCCCGACGAGGTGTACTCGTTGATCAGCTTGTAGGCCTGAACCGACTCGCCGGTGGGCAGGGTGTAGGCCTCGAAGCCGAGCTCGGAGTAGGTGCCGGTGTAGGTCATGGTGGCCGGAGACACGCCGGTGTCGCCGCCCTCCATCTCCATGGTCCACTCCATGTTCGAGGTGTAGTCGAACTGCCACGAGCCGGCGTTGTCCACCGCGTACTCGGGCGGCAGGTACTTGCGGTGCGGGTTGAGGGTGGACTTCACCGTGCCCGGCAGCGGGAAGAGCCCGAGCACGGTCATGGTGTAGTCGCCGTCCCAGCCCAGCACGAACATGCCTTCGCCGTCGTAGTCGCAGCCCACGCGCACCTCGACCGAGTAGCCGTCGGCGCCGGTCGTGATGGAGTCGCGGTACAGGTAGACGTCTTCTTCGCCGGGGACCGGGCCGAGGCCCTCTTCGGTCGCGGTGCCGCTGCTTCCGCTGTAGGTCGCCGCGAAGGTCTTGGTCCAGCCCGCCTCGTGAATCGGGTGGTAGGCGTGGGTGCAGGCCGTGGGCTCGGTGCCGTCGCTGCCGTCGCCAGCGCCGTCGGCGCCGTCGCCCCCGCCATCGGCGCCGTCGGCGGTGCCGTCGGCGCCATCCGCCCCGTCGTCGCCATTGCCGAAGCCGCCCTGGTTGAAGGAGCTGCCGGTGCAAGCCGCCAGAAGCGCGAGGACGGCCACGCGAGAGAGCATCTCAAAGGTCATGTCGAATCTCCATCAGGGTCGGGGGACGCCCCGCATCCGGCTACGGATACCATGCCAAGGGCCCCACCGGCAATCTCGCCGGGCTTTCACCCCCGCGGGGGCCCCCCTCGCCACGGAGGACCGACCGGATGCGCGATCAGGACACCACCATCGCCGAGCTCAGCGCGCTCTTGCGGGCCTTCAACCGCGAGCGCGACTGGGGGCGCTACCACTCCCCCCGACACCTCGCGATGGCCCTGTCGGTCGAGGCCGGCGAGCTGCTCGAGCTCTACCTGTGGGCCGCCGACGACGGGCCGCAGCCGCCGGTCGCGTCGCGGGCGCCCAAGGTGGCCGACGAGGCCGCCGACGTGCTCATCTGCCTGCTCAACTTCTGCGATCAGGCGGGGATCGATCTCGCCGCGGCGGTGGCCTCGAAGGTCGCCCGCAACCACGAGAAGTACCCCGTGGAGCAGTCTCGCGGCCGCCTCGAGAAGTCCACCGAGCTGTGATCAGCGGCCCAGCGGCCGGTCGAGATCCGCGGGCGGCGCGAGGCCCAGCGCGCGCCAGCCCGCCGCGAGGTGCGCCCGGTAGAGCTGGTCGAAGAGGTCGTGCATCTCGGAGTGGTGCTCGGGGCCGTACCACCAGCACCAGTCGCTGCCCTCGGCCGCGCGCAGGTGCGGCCAGGCGGCGTCGGGCCGGCCGGCCGCCTCGAAGGCGCGCCGCAGCGCCGCCAGCGCACGCCACGCGTCGCGATCCGCGTCGTCCCCCGCCCAGATCGACAGATCGGCCTTGATCCACGAGCCGGTGTGGAGCCGGTGGAGCTGTCCGTGGCCCATGCGATCGAGCGCGTCGCCGATGGACGCGGTGCGGCCCGAGCGGAACAGCGCCGACAAGAAGGCCTCTCCCGCGTCGGGGTACGCCTCCCACGGGTTCTCGCCGTCGAGGATGACCGGCACGGTGGCGCCATCCTCCACCGAGGCGAGCAGATCGCGGGCCGCGGCGGGGCCCGCCAGCTGGGCGTAGTGAAAGCCCACCCGGTCGGACAGCTCGCGGTCGCGGAACAGCATCCACAGGCCCTCGGTCTGCCAGGCCCGGGTGAGGTCGGGGGGGCCATCGCGGTCGCTCGCGGCGAGCACGCCCTGGTCGGTGGCCGCCCACCGGACCCCGCATTCGACCAGCATGCGGGCCACCTCGGGGCTCACCGCGCCCTCCGACGGCCACATGCCCTCGGGCCGGCGCCCGAGCACCGCCTGCACCCGGTCGAGGGCCGCGGTCACCTGGCGCCGCGCGTCGTCGGGCCAGGCGAACGAGAGCCCGTCTCGGGGGAGCTGGGGCAGGGCCCGGCGGGCGTGGTCGATGTCGATGAGCAGCGGCAGGATGGGATGGGCGTAGGGCGAGCAGCTCACCTCAGGCAGCGCCCGCCACCGGTCGAGCACGCCCACGAGCAGCTCGCGCTGCAGGTCCATCAGGTCGATCAGCTGGTCGTGGCTGAAGCCGCGGTCTTGCTCGCGGAGGCGCGCAGCCCGCGGATCGCGCCGGCCCACGGCCCCCACCCAGGCCAGGTTGCTCCACACCTGCAGGTCGCGCAGCTCGGCGGGGTCGCGCAGGTCGCCGACCCGGGCCGAGAGCTCCTGGTACCGAGGCGAGCCGCGCCGCATGCCGTGGTGACCGTGGACGAAGCGGCGGCGGATGAAGGCCTGCTCGTCGGCGGTCAGGTCTTCGGCGCGGGTGCGCGAGAGCTCCTCCCATCGATCGGTGCCGCCATCGCGGTACCAGGCCAGCTGATCGAGGAGCGAGGGCACCACGTTGACCGTCGCGCGCCCGCCGTGCTCGGCCAGCAAGGCCGGCACGTCGGTGTAGCCGCGGCTGGCGTGCAGGCGCACCCAGGGCATGACGGGCCGCCCGCTCGAGGGGTCGCGGTAGTCGGGCTGGTGCATGTG
>JBDQIL010000722.1:0-3392 GCA_040264415.1 Myxococcota bacterium | reverse complement strand
CCCGATGTGATCCTGCCCGGCGGTGACGTGGTGGAAGGCGAGAGCCCCGACGCCTGAGTCGCGATCAGCGGGCGCTGCGATCGCGCAGCGCCCCGCGCCCTACTCGGCCCCTGCCGGCTCACCGCCGGTGGGGGCCGAGTAGACCGCGGGGGCGCTGCACGCTCGCAGCGCCCCCAGACCGGCCGCTCAGGCGTCGGGGCTCTCGCCCTCCACCACGTCACCGCCGGGCAGGATCACATCGGGCGTGACCGCCTCGGCGGCCTCGGGGCCCGACACGGTCGCGCTGCCGCCACCGCCCATGCCCGACGCGGCCTTCTCCATCAGCACCTGCAGGCGCCCCGCGAAGCCCTCGGGGTCGGTCAGGCGCCCCTCGGTGATGGCGGCGTGGTCGAGCAGCAGGCGCGCGAAGGGCTCGAGGCCCGGCGCGCCGTCGTCGTTGAGGCGGGCCAGGGTGCGCACCAGCGAGTGCTCGGGGTTGATCTCGAGCACCCGCTTCGAGTCGGGGACCTGCTGGTTCGCCGCCTTGAGGATGCGCTCCATGTTCGAGCCGATGCCGCCCTCGGCGTCGACCAGCACGCTGGGCGAGGCGGTGAGCCGGCTCGAGACCCGCACGTCGCTCACGTCGGTCCCGAGCAGCTCCTTCATCCAGGTGGCCAGCGGCTTGGCCTGCTTCTTGAAGCCGTCGGCGATGGGGTCTTCTTCTTCGGACTCCGCCTCGGGCAGCTCGCCGGTCATGGCCGACTGCAGGGGCACCTCGTCGAAGTCGGGCACGCTCATCACGACCCACTCGTCGACCGGGTCGCTCATCAGCATCACCTCCCACTTGCGCTTGCGGAAGCCCTCGAGCACCGGGGCCTTGCCGATGCGCTCCTTGTCGACCGACGTGTAGTAGTAGATGGCCTCCTGGCCGTCGGGCATGTCGGCGCGCACCTGGGCGAAGCTGCGCAGCTCGCCGTCGCTCTCGGTGGTCGGATAGCGCAGCAGAGCGGTGATGTCGTCGCGGCTGCGGTCGTCCTCGTGGATGCCCTCCTTGAGGATGTGGCCCAGCTCGTTCCAGAAGGTGCGGTAGTCGTCGGGCCGCTCGGTGGCGAGGGTGTCGAGCTCGGCCAGCAGCTTCTTGGTGATCTGCCGGTGGATGGCCCGCACCGCGCCGGTCTGCTGCAGCAGCTCCCGGCTGACGTTGAGCTGCACGTCGGGCGAGTCGACGACGCCCACCGCGAAGCGCAGGAAGCGCGGCACGAGGTCGCTGGCGTGGTCGAGGATCTTCACGCGCTTCTGGTAGAGCGTCACGCCCACCTTGAAGTCGAGGCGGTCCATCTCGAAGGGGCGCGACCGGGGGATGAACAGCACGGCGTTGGCCTGCACGGTGCCCTCGAGCCGGAAGTGTACCCAGGCGAGGGGGTCCTGCCAGTCGTGGCTGATGTGCTTGTAGAAGGCCTTGTAGTCGTCGTCGGAGACCTCGGAGGGGCTGCGGTTCCACAGCGCGGTCTCTTGGTTGGCCCGCTCACCGCCCACCTCGATGGGCCACGGCACGTAGTCGCTGTGGCGGGTGACGATGGTGCGCAGGCGCTCCTCGTCGAGGAACTCCTTGGCGTCGTCTCGCAGGTGCAGCACCACGTCGGTGCCGCGGGTGGTGCGGGCGCCGGCGCCCATCTCGTAGGCCTCGCCGCCGTCGGAGACCCAGCTCACGGCCTCGGCGGTGGGGTCGCCCGCGAGGGTGTCGACCTCGACCTTGTCGGCCACCATGAAGGCCGAGTAAAAGCCCACGCCGAACTGACCGATCAGGCCGTCGGTGCTCTCGCCCTTGTTCTTCAGCATCTCTGCGAAGGCCTTGGTGCCCGAGTGCGCGATGGTGCCGAGGTGCTCGACCACCTGCTCGGCCGACATGCCGATGCCGTCGTCAGACAGGGTGAGGGTGCCGGCGACCTCGTCGAAGGTGACGCGGATGCCGGGCTCGCCGTCGACCTTGCGCAGCTCCGCGCTCTGCAGGCCCTCGAAGCGGGCGCGGTCGAGGGCGTCGCTGGCGTTGCTGATCAGCTCGCGGAGGAAGATCTCTCGGTCGCTGTACAGGCTGTGGGTGACGAGGTGAAGGATCTGGCGGACGTCCGCCTCGAAACGATGGGTCTCCATCGGGCGCTCCAAGGGTGGGGGGAGGGCGGCCGGACCGGAGAACACACCGGTGCCGTCGCCGCCTGCTCAGGCTCCCCCTGGCTAGGCACCCCCACGGGGGCGTCAAGCCCCCCCCTACGGATCATCCCGCCACGCGCTCCTGATCCGCACCGCGCGACGGCTCGGCTACCTCGACCCGAACCCGCCCGCGGTGCCGGTCGGTGATCAGCCGGAGCGCTCGCCCCTGGGTCTCAAGCCAGCCCGCCAGCACGCGATCGCGCACCTCGGTCGCGGCGTCGCCCGTGACCTGGACGGCGTTGGGGTCGAGGCGGGAGGCCGCGATGGCCTGCAGCACCAGGGCGTCGCGCTCCCCCCGGAAGAAGCCGGGCAGCAGCCCCGACACGAAGAGCCCCAGCTCGGCCAGGGCGGGGCCCAGGTCAGCCAGCAGCGGCTGGTCGGTGGGCAGGTAGACGGCGACGTGAGCGATGTGACCGCCCACCAGCCAGCGCAGCTTCTCCCGCAGGCGCTCCACGAGATCGGCGCCCGCGTGCAGCACGTAGATCTGGCCCAGCTGCCGGTCGGCCTGCCAGCGCACCTCCATGTCGGTCTCCCCCACCACGCCGAGGGCCGGGCCCTGGCTGCGGCGCACGCCCGCGCGCCCGATGGCGCTCTTCAGCCAGCCGTAGTCCTCGGGCAGCCAGGCCCGCGCCTCGGCCAGGGGCCGGAAGGGCACGTAGCAGCCCAAGGTGGAGATGGGCTGGGCGGGGTCGGTGGCCTCGTGGTCGTAGACGATGAAGCGCGGCACGCTGCCCAGGCTGAGGGCGACGGGTGCCGCTCCGAAGCGCAGGGCGCCCTTCTGGCTGCGGGTGTGGTGCGTCACGCACTTCATGTAGGCGCCGTGGGCGCCCTCTTCGGCGAGCACGCTGAAGGCGGCGGCGCCGAGGAGGGCCTGCATGCCCTCGCCCCGGTAGTCGGGCCGCACGATGCTCAGGCCGACCTCGCGCAAGCCCGGATCGGTGATGGGTACGCCACCGCGCCGCACGTCCCAGCTCGGGCGCATGAGGCCCAGGTGGCCGACCACCTGGCCCTGGTCGATGGCGAGCAGCGACGTGACGTCGCCCGACCGGTTGAGCTCGACCAGCGCCTCGGGCTCGTAGAGCCAGCCCCGGTGAAAGGTGAGGCCGTAGATGTCGTAGGCGCACTCCACCAGGGACCGGGCGTGGTCCAGGCTGTCGAGTCGCACGATGTCCATGGGAGCCTCCGGGGTTCGGGGTCGCCTGGGG
>JBDQIL010000721.1:0-3394 GCA_040264415.1 Myxococcota bacterium | reverse complement strand
CGTGCTCGACATCACCACAGAGCCGATGCCGAGCGCTTACCGCGGCGCCCTGATGCTCGACGGCACCGTCCACAACGCGTCCGTGTCCATGTCGAACGCCGAGGTCTCTGGCAACAGCAGCTCCGACACCTCCTACGGCGGCGCGGCAATGGTCCACTCCGACGCCGACCTGCGGGTGGCCAACGGCGCCTGGGGCACCAGCGCCGGCGGAGACGACAACAGCGGCGACGACGTCACCACCTACGGCACCACCTCGAACGACTACGCCGACTACGGCGACGACACCTGGTTCCAGTGCGACGAGACGGGCTGCGAGGCCTATGTCTACGACGACGTGGTGGGCGGCGCGATCTTCTTGTACGGCGACAGCGCCACCACCGGCACGCTGAGCTGCGACCTGTACTTCTCCATCACTGGCGCCGGCACCTCGTCGGTGTGTGACGACTGCGCCTTCGCGCTCGACCTCGATCTGGCCTACGACAGCGCGCTGTCCACCAACGACGGCACCTGCTCGACCAGCGACCTGGCCTGGGTCATGGGCTACGCGCCCGATCCGGCGTCGTACGCGGCGCCCGTGGCCTACTACCAGTACGGGAGCTCATGGACCGCGGCGTTCTATGCCGACTTTGATGGCGAGTACCTGACGTTTGGCGGCGGGTACTACGAGTACTGGACCGGCTCCACGTACTACACGAACTACTGTTACGCGGCGATGATCCCCGAGTAACTAGGGCTCACGCGGACTCACGGCGGCGAGCTGACGCGAGCAGCCCCAGCACGGCCAGGGCGCCGGCCGGGGCCAGCCCGCCCACGGCGCAGCCGGCGCCGTCGCGGCCGCGGGCGTCTTCGTCGACCGTCCCCCCGCCACTCGACCCGCCGCCGTCGTCGCCGACCAGGCCGCTGTCGTCGGTGGCGCCGCCTTCGTCGCTCCCGCCGTCGGTGGCGCCGTCGCCGCCGTCGGAGCCATCTCCTGCGTCGCCGCCTTCGCCGCCGCCGTCGCCCTCGCGCTCGTCGGCGAGGGCCTCCTCCACCCAGCCCAGGGTGTCGGCCGCGACGTACCGCTCGCCGAGCGGGCCTTGCCAGCCGCTCTCGACGGGATCGGCTGCCGCCGCGTCGATGAGGATCTGGCCCGTGATGGGGCTGGCGTACAGCAGATCGAGGTGGCTGAGGTTGACCGTGTCGGTGTCGATGATGCGCGCCCCCCGGGCGGTGAGCGCCGCGCCGTCCAGCGCGCTCTCGACGAAGATGACGCCGTCGCTCGGGCCCGAGATCTCGCCCAACACCACCTTGCCCTGGACCAGCCCCTGCACCTCTTCGGGCTCGAGCCCCTGGGCCACCAGCCCGTCGCCCACCAGCTCGGCGACCAGCTGCGCCCAGGTGTCGGCGCCGGTGTCGGCCATCTCGGCCCACGCCTCGACGAAGATCTCTGCCACGCCGGTCACGCCGGGGATCGAGAGCCCGTCCATCGCCAGGTACTCGGCGCCGTTGTGCATCAGCGGGTTGTCACCGGCGAGCAGGAAGATCTCGACGTCGGGATCGACGCCGTTGCGGGCGAGGTCGGTGAGCAGGCCGTCGCCGGCTGCGAGGGCGGCGTCGATGCCATCGCTGTGGCTCACGAAGCCCAGGCCACCCTCGTAGGTGGTGAACCAGTCCTGCTGCAGCGCGTAGGCCCCCAGGGTGGGGTTCGCTCCGGGCAGCCCGTAGACGTCGTCCCAGCGGGCGAGCAGCTGCCGCTGCCCCGGGAACAGGTCGCGGTCGCCGCCGGCCATCAGGTCTTGCGCCGAGAGATCGGTGCTGGGCAACCAGGTCGCCGAGCCGTAGGGGTAGTAGGTGTCCCAGGAGACGGGCGCCATGGCCGTGTCGGCGTCGAGCGACAGCAGGTTCGACGAGGGCCACCGGTAGCTGGTGTCGACGCCGCCGAGGGGGGCGGCGATGAGCACGAGGCGCCGGATGTCGTCGCGATACGCGGTGCCGTGGGTGGCGTAGTCGCTGCGGCCCCAGCCGGCCCCGGCGTGGTTCGAGGCGTAGACCGCCGCCGCCACGGTGCCCTTGGAGTGGGCGACCACGTCCACCTGGGCCGCGCCCGTGCGGGCCTGAACGCGCGAGATGGCGTTGGCGACCGCCTCGGCCTGTTGGAACAGGTCGCCGTGGGGGTGGGCGAAGGTCATCGAGTAGACCGGACGCCCGGCGTTGTCCATGCGGGTGGCCATGGCGATGAAGCCCCGGCTGCCGTTGTCACCGGCCCCGGGGACGAAGAGCACGGGCGTGCCCAGGGCCGAGGCCTCGCGCGGCCCGAGGTGCAGCAAGAAGTCGCTGCTGGGCGGCGTGCCCGAGCCGAAGCACCGGCCGATCCATGGCGCCCACGGGCTGTTGTCGGCCCACCGCGTGGTGGTGTTGAAGTCCTCCTGGGTGAGCAGGCCCGCGCCGGGGTCGCGGTGGTGCTCGATGGCGCTCCACAGCGGGATGGCGCCGTCGTGGGTGGCGGCTTGGTCGCCCGTGCAGACGCCCATGGGTGACGTGGGGTCGAAGTCGGGGGAGGCCTGGGCCGCCCCAATGAGGGCGAGGAGCGCGGTGGAGGCGAGCATCAGGGCTCCGTGGGGGATGCAGCGAGGAAGCGGGAGACGGCGTCGTTGAAGGCGCGCGGGGCGTCGTGGTGCACGGTGTGGCCCGCCCCCGGGACCAGCAGCAGCTGGGCCCCCGGGACGGCCTCGGCGCCCTTGCGCGCGATGCGGGCGGTGCGGCCGCCCGTGAAGACCGGGTTGGGGATCATGCGGTCGTTCGAACCGTAGACGATGAGCGTGGGAGCCGCGACGGACGCCAGACGGCTGGCCACCGGGTGGTCGAGCATGCCCGCGATGGACCGGCTCACGGCGACGCTCGTGCCCCGGAAGGCCTCGGTGCCGGACATCCGCACGCGCTCCTCGAGCAGGCGCTCGGTCCCGGCGTCGGCGCGGTTGAACACCAGCGTCTCGAAGGTCGCCCGCAGCTCGGCCTCGGTGGCGTGCAGGGCCCGGTCCTCGGTCCACCAGTCCTTCATCCACGCCGCGGCGCCGGCGCCGAAGGTCTCGATGCCGGCGGGGGCCGAGAGCACGAGGCGATCGACCCGCTCGGGCTGGTCGAGGGCCACCGTGAGCGCGATCTGGCCCCCCATGGAGTGGCCGACCAGCACGGCGCGGTCGAGGCCGAGGTGGTCCATCCAGCCCGTCACCATCGCGGCGTACCACGGGGGCGTGTAGGGGGCGTCGGGGCGACCCGATGCGCCGAACCCGGGCAGATCGACGGCCAGCACGCGGTGCTCACGGGCCAGCTCGGGCACCTGGTACTCCCAGAAGCCCATCGAGGAGCTCAGCCCGTGCACCAGCACGACGGGCGGGCCGGCGGCGCCATTGGGGGG
>JBDQIL010000720.1:0-3399 GCA_040264415.1 Myxococcota bacterium | reverse complement strand
GTCGGACCACGGCCGCTTGAACCGCAGCACCACCCCGCCGCCGGGGGCCTCCTCGATGCGGCTCTTCGCCAGGGCTGGGCGGCAGACGTACCGACACAGCCGCTCCACCGCCTCCTCGTCGTGCCCGCCCACCACGACGCCTGCGTGGACGTTGTAGCCGTCCAGTACGGCGCACCGCGGAGGCAGCCGGACCAGGCGCCCGGCCAGCCCGGGCGATGCGGCGTCGGCGCGCCCCACTTGCTGACGACCGCCGCCGCGTGGGCTCGCTGGAGGACCCGATGCCCGCGTCGTTGTCGGTCCTCGATGCGCTACTGGGTCGGTGCATCGGCGGGGCGCGGGGACGCCTCGCCGCCGGCTGGCTCGGCGCCCGTGCGCCGGGGCACGAGCAGGCGGCCCGTGTCGACCCAGGTGTCAGCCGTCAGGGCCGCACGAACCTTGGCCCATCCGGCGGGTCGCGACTGCACCGCCATCCAAGACGCCCATGGGACCGCAACCTCTCTGTCGGCTCGCCTGCCCGGTGTCGGCAGGTTGAAGACGAGGCCGTCCGGGTCCACCCGTTCCAGACGCAGACGCGTCTGCGCCGTCAGCTCCAGACCCTCGAGGGTGCGGGCGAGCTGGAGCTTGAGACACTCCAGCGCGACGTCGTCCAGCGCGTGGCGGCGGCAGAGCAGCTTCTCCCGCGCCGCCTCGAAGCCGAAGACGGTTCGCACGCCGAAGCCCTCGGACAGGGCCTGCGCGAGCGGCGGCGCCCCCGACCCCATGGCCTGCTCATAGGCGGCCGCGCTCGTCGCCTCCCACAGGGCCCAGTCCGGCTCGTCTTCGAGGGGGTAGATGAAGAGAATCCAGCCCTCGTCGAAGTCGAGGATGGACATCTCCTGCTCGATGAGGAGCGCGGCGCCACAGGTGGCGCACTGCGAGCGCTGGAAGGTGCGGTCGAGGATGGCGTCGATGAGGTGGGGGGCGCGGTCCACCTTGAAGCTCGCGCACACCTCGTAGTTGCGGCGAACGCCGCACCCCGGGCAAGCAATGATCTGGTCGACGAAGGTAGACACTGGGCCTCCGGAGGCTGCCGGGCGGCGCGCCAGGGGGGCCGGCGCTCGGGGATTGGGCTCGGCGTGTCGGGACCGCCGAGCCGGGGATCAGACCTCGTCTTCGATGACGTCGTCGCCCTGCTCTTCCTGGTCCAACCGCGCGACTGCGCTCTTGACGGCAGACATCTCGAGGGGCGCTCCGGAGTCGTGCACGGCCTCGTTCATCCAATTGCGCGTCTTCGGATCGACGGCGCCGAGCTTGGCGCCGAGCTTGGAGGCCGGCTCGTAGAAGGCCGCGTAGGCCTCGGCGAACCACTCGCTGGGGGAGCGGAACTGGTAGCGCGACACCTTGCGGCCGCGCGCGGCGGTGTCGAAGCCGAACCACTCGTCATTCGCGGGATCCTTGAGGTACGAGCGGCTGCCGTCGAAGCCGAGGCTGGTCGACTCGTCGGCTTTGAAGCATCCCGCTCGGATGGCGGTGAGGGTCGCGGTGGTCGGGTGGCTCTTCACCGTGCCCTTCGCGTCGTCGGACAGCGCCGACAAGGCGCTGTGGTCCTCGATGGGCGTGCCGTTGGCCATGAAGTCGGTCGCCGCCTCGGTCAGGGCGGCGGTGGCCTCGTCAAAGGACTTGCCCACGTTCATCAGCTCGAAGATGAGGTGTGACGACGCCGCCAGGAACGACGGGACGATCGTTGTCGCCGCCGCGGCCGCGGCCCCCAGCTCCTCCCAGCTGCCGCCCGCTGCGGTCTTGCAGTAGGCCCGTGAAGCGCCGATCTTGTTGTCCACCGCGTGCCCGATCTCGTGGCGGAGCACCCAGGCGAAGATGCTCTGGACGTGCCGGGCTTGGTCGTTCTTGTCGACGAGCTGCGACTGGTCCCGATCGACTCTGCCGGTCTTCGTCTTGACCCGCATGTCGGAGCGCTTCATGGACTTGGAGTTGCCCCACATCCGCACCATCCCGTCGGTGGGCTTCGAGCTCTCCTCGTAGCTGCCGCCGGCGTGTCCGATGTCTTCGTACTTGGAAGTCGTCTTCTCGCGGATGATGCCCGTGAGTCTTGTGTTCCCGCCGAGGTGCTCCTCTGGCACGCTCGACAGCACGTCGTCGAGGTGGCCCAGGTGGTGGTCCTTCCAGGGGCGCTCCACCACGTCGCCGCGCTCTTCGGTGGCGATGGGCACCGACACCCCGTGCTTGAGGCCGACAAGCACCTGCCTCTGTTCGGTGGTGAAGTCCTTCTTGCTGGCCGACTCCAGGGCGCTGGCGGCCGCCTCGGTGAACGAGTGGGGGACCCTGAGTGAGTGGACCGTGGACATCAGCGTGTTGAGTTCCTTCGCTGAGGAGGTCTTGACCTGCCCCTTGAGCCACCCCGCTGTCCGGCTCAGGGTGGCCAGGATGTGGTGGGCGGTGGTCTTCTCGACGGCGCCGCTGATGCCGTAGCGGAACGCCGTCTCCGTGTCCGACTCGATCCAGCCCTTCCAGATCGATGGATCGAGGTGGCCCGCCGCGAAGGGATCGACACCGCCAGCCTTGCAGATCGCTCCGAGGACGGAGACCTTGCTGAAGCTGCTCTGGTCGCTCCACCCCTCCCACTTTGACGCGCTCTCGACCGCTGTGGCGTCCCACGTCCCGCCCTTGGGGGCCCCCGTCTGGGTCGTGTAGAACTTGGGGTAATCCTTGAGCATCCTCTCTGCGCTGGCGACGTTGCGAGCCTTGCTCAGCCTCGCCTTCATGAACGCGACGGGCGGCGTGTCCGGGGGCGCCTCCTCGGGGACCGGAATGTCGTCCAAGTCTTCGCCGTCACTCTCGACATCCTGGACCGGCACGTCGATGAGCGACATCGCCATCGGCGCGCTGGAGGGCGCCACCTCGACCGTGGAGGAGCCGCCGCCGGAGTCCTCCTGTTCTCCCGTCTTGGGGGCAACCGTGGGGTGCATCGAGATGGACATGGTTCCTCTCCGTTGAGCGGTTGGCTGTTCGGTCGATGCCTGTCGCGACACCTATTCGCCTTGGGGAGATTTTGCTTACCTCGCCACTTGTACTCCGTCACATCCCGCCTGCGGGCCTCGCGGTAGCCCGTCGTCGTCCGGCGCGTCGCGCCCCCTCTTCGCGTGGCGGGTGGCAGCCCGAGCACCGGCTCTGGCACGTCGGTGGGGCGGGCGGCTTCGGGGCGTCTTGGAACGGTGTGCGCGCTGCCGCTCACAGATGGGGGTGTTCCGGACGCTGGTGGCCCTGCCGGCCTGGCGAACGACTCTGGGAAGGGCCTCGAGCTGCGACGACAACGACGAGGCCCTGCACCCCGAGACGATCTGGCCTGCCGACGCCGACGCCGACTCGTTCGGCGGCCCCGACGTTACGACGACGGCCAGCGAC
>JBDQIL010000719.1:0-3403 GCA_040264415.1 Myxococcota bacterium | reverse complement strand
CCGCTGCCCCCTCCGGCTCCACCGGAGGGGGCAGCGGCGTGGTCGGGGTGGGCGCGACCGGGTGAAAGATTGGAATGACCGCGTTTCAGTAGGACCAGATTTCGCCTTTGGAATGGGGCCGTGGTTCGCTACCATGAGGTGGACCCTGGCCCCACCGACGCATGCTGATTCCCTTCCCTTGGGTAGAACGCCCGCTCTCGGGCATCATGAACTCCCTCACAGCGCTTGACGACGCGGGCGCGCTTGCTTGGCCCGGTGGCCCCGGTGGCGGTGACCCCGAGGCGGTTCACGCCGCGCTGGCTGAACACGGCGACGCGGGCGATCAGCTCGTCGCCATCCTCGCCGAACACGCCTCGCTGGTGGGGGGGCCGCTGCCCACGCCCAGCCCGGCGGGCCTCGGCTTCGACGAGCTGATCGAACACCTCGAAGGCGAGCTTGGCGACGCCTGGCCGCTGGTGGAGGCGGTGGGCGAGCGCCCCTTGCGCGTCACCGCGACCGAGCAGACCCATTTGGCGTCGCTTCAGGGCGGGCAGGTGGTGGAGCTGCGCGTGCGGCTGGCCGGCGCGACCGACGACCTCCGCCGCGACCTCCACTTGCTGGGCCGCCTTCGGGCCGGCCTGCAGCGCCAGGACGACCAGGCGGCCGACTCCACCCTGTCGCGCGGCCTGCGCATCGTCGAACGGGCGCGCGTCGCCTCGCTCGACCTGCGCAACACCGCGCGGTCGGCGGAGCGCTTGGCCACCAGCTTGCGGCAGTCCGACGACGTGAGCGTCGCGGCGCCCACGTGGCCCCTGGTGACCCCGGGCGCCCTCGCGACGGAGCGCGTCGCTGGCGACCAGGTGGCGAACCTGCGCCCCGGCGTCAGCGAAGAGCAGGCCGAGTCGCTGCTGCTGTCCTTCCTCTTCCAGGTCTTGGTGACGGGCGTGGTTCATCCGGACCCCGCGCCGGACGCGGTGTCGGTCGACCGCAGCGGCGACCTCCAGCTCTCGGCGCCGTCCCACCTGCTCTTCCTCGATGATCGCGTGCGCGCCGCGGTGATGGGCTACTTGAGCGGCACCATGCTGGGGGACGTCGACGCGGCCACCGAGGGCGCCATCCGCGCCGGCGCGTCGCTCGACGCCGCGGGCGGGCCGGCGGTGGCCCTGATGGAGAGCATCGACGCGCTGGGGGCCTCCCGACGCGACGGTCAGGTGCTCGGGATGGCCGATTTCATCGAACCGCTCGTCGCAGCGACCGCGGGACCCGACCACGGTCCGCGCGTCGAGCTGATGGAGCTGGCCGCCGCCGCTCGCAGCCTCGACGCGTCGCTGTGGGCCCTCGACTCCGAGCTGAGCGTGGCGCCCTACCTCGAGGGTGTCAGCGAAGGTGCCGCCGACCGCTGGCCGAGCGGGGCGCCACCGGTCTCGGAGCCTGCGGCGGGCACGGGGGCGCTCATGGGTGGTCCCGGCGGCGCCCGCGGGCGTCTCCGGGCTGCCTTCGACCGGCGGGAGCAGCTCGGCCGCCTGGCGAGGCGCTGGCTCACGCGGCGTTGAAGGTGGCCCTTGGGAACGCGTCGCCCGCCGACACAGGAGGAGAGAAGCGCAGCGGCGAGGCCGCCGCGCCCCACCCCAACCCAAGGATCCCATGACCCGCTCTACCGACCGGACCCCCGAAGCCCAGACTGGCGCCCTCTCCACCCTGCGCACGACCGTGGCCCGCGCCCGCGACGAGGCCCGGCTGCAGCTCCACCTCGGCACGGCAGAGCTGAAGGAGGAGTTCGAGGAGATGGAGGCGCGCTGGAAAGAGGTCGCGCGGAAGCAGGAGGTCGTGGGCGACACCGTCGGGGAGACCTCGACGCAGGTCGCCGCGGGTCTGCGCCTGACCCTCGAAGAGCTGCGCGACGGCTACGCCACGCTGCAGCGCCGCCTGGGGCAGGCCGGCGACGCCTGAGCGCCGTCGGCTCCCCCCAGAGAGCCGAACCTCTCTCGAACGCCCCGACGCGGGCGTCGCCCCTGGCCCCCTACGGGGTCGCGGAGGCGTCGCCCGCGTCGCCCGTCGTGAGCTTCATGAAGACCAGGTAGAGGCCCCCCGCCAGCAGGAAGCCGACGAACCAGGCGTAGGTGTAGATGCTCTCGAAGACCGGCGGCACGGCCTCGACGAAGCCCGCGGCCTTGCAGAAGCCGGGGATGTTCGGCAGCACGGCGATGACCAGCGCGGCGACGGCGGCGGGGTTGAAGCCGCCCTTGTAGCGGTAGGCGCCGTCCATCCGAAAGAGGCTGTCGACGTCATAGCGGGTCTTGCGCAGCAGGAAGTAGTCGGCGATGAGGATGCCGCCGATGGGCCCGAGCAGCGCCGAGTAGCCGATGAGCCAGGTGAAGATGTAGCCGCCAGTGCTCGCGATGAGCTTCCAGGGCATGATGGCCACGCCGATGCCGGCCGTGATCAAGCCGCCCATGCGGAACGTGACCTTCTGGGGCGCGGCGTTGATGAGCGCGTTGGCCGGGCTCACCACGTTGGCCGCGATGTTGGTGGAGAGGGTGGCGATGCTGAGCGCGAACAGGCTGACGGCCACCGTGAAGCCGCCACCCATGCGGCCGAGCAGCACGGTCGGGTCCCAGATGGGCTCGCCGAAGATCACCGTCGTGGCGCTGGTCACCGCGACCCCGATGAAGGCGAAGAGGGTCATGGTGGTGGGCAGCCCGATGGCCTGGCCGAGCACCTGGTCGCGCTGCGACTTCGCGTAGCGGGTGAAGTCGGGGATGTTGAGCGACAGGGTGGCCCAGAAGCCCACCATGGCGGTGAGCGACGGGAAGAACACGCTCAAGAACTGCCCCTCTTTGGCGCCGCCGGGGTCGAAGGCCGAGGGGGTGGACAGCATCTGCCCGAAGCCGCCGGCCTTGACGTAGGCCCAGCCCAGCAGCACCAGCCCCATGACGATGAGGAAGGGCGCCGCGAGGGTCTCGAGCAGCCGGATCGACTCCACCCCCTTCCACAAGATGGCCACCTGGATTCCCCAGAAGCCAAGGAAGCAAGCGAGCTCGGGTCCGTTGATTCCCAGCAGCGGCAGGGCCTCTCCGCCGATGGGGCCCCCCATGAGCGCGCCCAGCATCTGGTAGATGGCCTGGCCGCCGATCCAGGTCTGGATGCCGAACCACCCGCAGGCCACCAGCGCGCGCAGCAGGCTGGGGATGTGGGCGCCGTGGATGCCGAAGGCCGCCCGCGACATGACCGGGAAGGGCACGCCGTACTTGGTGCCGGGGTGCCCGTTGAGGATCATCGGCACCAGCACGATGACGTTGCCGAGCATGACCGTGAGGACGGCCTGCGACCAGCTCATGCCCTGCTCGATGAGGCCCAGCTGCGGCCGGGCCTCTCCGCCGATGGGGCCCCCCATGAGCGCGCCCAGCATCTGGTAGATGGCCTG
>JBDQIL010000718.1:0-3406 GCA_040264415.1 Myxococcota bacterium | reverse complement strand
CTCATCCCCCGTCCACCGCCGAGAACCACGAACCGCCATGAACCTCGCCCTCCGCGTCCTGCAGGCTGGCCTCAGCCCTGCCATCCTCGGCATGGTGACGAAGGTTTACATCCCGATCCTGTTCCCGTTGACCTTCCTGATCGCGCTGGCAGCGGTCAAGCTCGACGGACTGCTGGGTCTCTCTGGTGGATTCCTGCCCAGCCCGGCCAACTTCTGGCTGGCGGGCATCAGCTTCGTGGTGGGCGCCGTGGCCTGGCTCTGGACCTACGAGCAGCTCAGCGTGCGGGGCGAGGGCTCCCCCAGCCCCACGGCCGGCCGCACGCTCAAGCTCGTGACCACCGGCATCTACGCCCACAGCCGCAACCCCTCGCTGTTCGGCAAGGTGCTGGGCGTGTTGGCCGTGGGCCTCGCCCTCAACAGCTTCAGCTTCTGCTGCGTGCTGGTTCCCCTGCTGCTCGCCGGCTCCCTGGTAGAGAAGGTCGTGCGCCAGGAGCCCCAGCTCGTCGAGGTCTTCGGCGAAGACTACATCCGTTACCGCGACGCAGTGCCCCTCTTCCTGCCCTGGAAGCTCTTTCTTCCGGGCGCGCACAAGGGTAGCCAGTAAGGCCGACCCCAGCGCTCCCCTCGGTCCCCCTTCGGAGGCCCCATGGACATCACCCTCATCAACCCCCCCGAGAAGCTCCGTGTGTGGGCGGGCATCCCCAAGGCCCACGCACACGGCGTGTACTGCTTCCCACCGCTCGGGCTGATGTACATCCAGGCCGCGGTCGAGAAGCGCAGCCGCTTCAAGGCCGAGGTCGTAGACCCGGTGATCGACGACCTCGACTACCCCGACTTCGAGGAGATGCTGAAGCGGTACCCGCTCGATCTCGTCGGCATCAGCACGTACACGCACTCGCTGCCCGACGTGCAGATGACCATCAACCTGGTGCGCAAGCTCTCGCCGAACGCGGTCATCGTGCTCGGCGGGCCGCACTGCGCCATGTTCCCCGACTACGCCATCCAGCTCGACGGCATCAACGGCATGGTCACGGGGGACGGCGAAGACGCCTTCCTCGAGATCGTACAGAAGTACGACGCGGGTAAAGACTTCACCGACGTCGAGGGCACCTGGTGGCAGGTCGACGGCGAGGTGCGCAAGAACGCTGAGCGCAAGTCCACCAAAGACCTCACGGCCTACCCGTGGCCCGACCGCGCCCGCACCCGCTACCGCGACTACTACCTGCCCGGCACCAAGCAGCCGATGGTCACCACGGCCATCACCAGCCGCGGCTGCCCGCACTCGTGTCCGTTCTGCCTCACCTACAAGAAGCAGTACCGCATCCGCGACATCGACGACATCCTCGATGAGATGGAGCACTGCGTCTCGCTCGGCATCACCGAGACCCACTTCATCGACGACCTGTTCACGCCGAACAGCCAGTGGGTGCTCAAGTTCTGCGACGCCATCGAGCGCCGCGGCCTCAAGTTCAACTGGGGCTACAAGACCACCATCGCCGGCACCACGCGCGAGCAGATCCGCCGCTGCGGCGAGACGGGCTGCAACAAGATCCACTTCGGGGTGGAGTCGGCCAACAACGAGGGCCTCGACGCCCTGGGCAAGCACTGCGACACCGACGACGTGCACCGCGTCTTCAAGTGGTGCCGCGAAGAGGGCGTGCGCAGCGTCGCCTACATCATGCTCGCCGGCCCACACGAGCGCACCCTGAGCGACGCGGTCTCCAACGTAGACGAGATGATCAAGCTCGACGCCGACTACGCGGTGTTCGCGGTGTTCTCGCCGTACCCGGGCACCGAGAGCTTCGCGCAGGGCGCCAAGCTCGGCCTGTACGAGGCCGACTGCTGGGACCGCATGATGAAGGACCCGCTCTGCGGCGTCGAGGTGCCGGTCTGCTGGGAGGAGCACCTCAACCGCGCCGAGATCCTCGAGCTGCTCAAGATCGCCCACCGCAAGTTCTACATGCGGCCCAAGTTCGTCGCCCGGCAGGTGCTGGGCCTCGAGACGGGCGCCGAGTTCAAGCGGCTGGCCCAGGGCGCCCTGTCCTTGGTCAAGCTCGAGCTGCTCAAGGCCTCCAGCCGCACCGCACCGGTCTAGATCATGGCGCAGCGGCGACTGCCGGCCCCCGTCGCGCTGGCCGCGCTCTTCGGAGCGGGGCTGGCGTCGGCGGCGCTGGCGCAAGACCCGACGCCCGACCCCGCGACCGCCGCACGAGACGAGGCGTGGGCGGTGCGACTGGCCCGAATGGAAGGCGCCAGCGTGCACGTCGAAGAGGCCGCTGGAGAGCTCGCCGAGACCGCGGGCCGCATCGCCGACAGCGGCCGGATTCAAGCCCTCTCCGACCTGGCCAGCGACGCCGGGCAGCTCAACCGTCGAGTGGTCAGCCTGACCCTCGCCACCGAGGTGCTGGTCGAGCTCGAGCCGGCGCCCACCGAGCCCTGAGTCCCCCCCGGGTCAGGCCGTGGGGCGGGCTCGCTCGAGCGCACCCGGCGAGGGCTCGAAGCACCTCAGGGGGCGCGGTTTTGCGACGGGCTGACAGTTCACCCACTACCGTTGCTGACACGCTCCCGGAGACCCCATGCGCCCCATCGCTCTGACATCCCTCCTCCTGCTCGCCGCCACCGCCTGTGGACCCGCCAAGGTGGCTGGCACCATCGAAGGCGATGGCGACTCGGGCCTCTCGGTCGAGACGGACGGCGCCGACGGCGCCGACGGCTCGGATGGCTCAGACGGCTCGGACGGCACCGGCGGGGCGCAGCCCTCCACCGCCGACTGGGCGGGCGGCTGGACCGGCGGCTTCGACCTGGTGGCCGGCACCGGCGGCGAAGGCGGCGAGGAGTACTTCTCCTGCGAGGGCGACATGACCCTCCAGGCCGACGAGGCCGGCAACGTCACCGGCGATGGCAGCTGTGAGGTCGAGTGGGTGGGCACCGTCAGCGCCTCCCTCGAGGGCACCTTCACGGCCGCGGGCGATCTGGCGGGCACGCTCACCGTCTCGGCCTACGGCCAGGAGATCCCGGTCGAAGCCATCGGGGGCGCCAACGACGAAGACTCCGTGTCAGCCTACCTCGACGGAGAGCTCGAGCTCGGCGGCTACCTGGTCGTCATCGGCGGTGGGATTCAGGTCGAGCGAGACTGACGCCGCGCGCCGGGGGGCGCTGAACGTGGCGGGCGGCCCATGCGTCATGCGGCCCCTCGACCCCGCGGCGACGGCCGTCTCGGGCGCGCGTGCGGCGACCGACAGGGGGGCAGGAGTGGGGGGACGCAGCACGCAGCGGTAGACCCCGCGATCCGCGCGTGATACTCTTGACGCGTCGAGATCCCCTCCGGGAGACCTTGCGGCGCCCGCCGCGATCCAGGTCTGCCGACCCCTCCCCCCACCCCCCTGCCCCCAGAGGACTCCCATGT
>JBDQIL010000717.1:0-3406 GCA_040264415.1 Myxococcota bacterium | reverse complement strand
GCTCCCAGCAGCTCGTTGGCCAGGGGGATGCCCTCGTTCCAGGCGATATCGCCCAGCACGACCACCAGCTGCAGGTCGCGCTCGGCGGCGTGGTCGTTGACCCAGGTCACCGCAGCGGCCAAGCGGTCGGCGTGGTCGCCGGGCCCGTAGACGTGGGGGTCGGCGATCACCACGAACGAGAAGCGCGGGGTGAGCGGGGCCTCTGTTGGGGTGGCAGAGTCGGCCGGGTCGGTCGAGTCGCCTGGCGGCGGGTCGGCGGGCTGGGCGTCGGGACCGCAGGCGGTGAGCAGGAGGGGCAGCAAGGCGCGCATGCCCGCATCGGAGCGCCTGGCAGCGGCCCGTGTCGGCAGAGCGGGCCCCCCCGCGGCGCTCAGCTCGACAGGCGGCACCAGGCCATCTTGAGCGGCGCGCGATCATCGGGGCTCGGGAAGTCGGGGTCGGGGCGGATGATCTCGACGTCGGCCAGCGGGCGCCCCGCCTTCTCAGCGCAGCGGCGCAGCCCGGCCACCCACGCGTCGCGGTCCACCACCGAGACGTGGTTGGTGGCCAAGATGGCGCCGCCGGGTGCCGCCAGCAGCACGCAGGGCTTGAACAGAGACGCGTAGTCGCGCACCGGATCGACCGCGCCGAACGCGCTCTTGGCCCAGGTGGGCGGGTCGAGCACCACGATGTCGAAGGGCTCGGGGTCGTATTTGCGGTAGGTCCGTCGCCGCCCGCGGCCCTTGATGGGGAGGCCCGCGAGCTGCCGCAGGGTGGGCAGCACGTCGGCCTCGTGGCGCTCGAAGACCCCGTCGGGGAGCTGGTTCAAGGCCGCGTTTCGACCGCCGACCCCGAGGGCGCTGGCGGCGAAGTCGACGTTGACCGCCCGCGCTGCGCCCCCCGCTGCGGCGGCCACGCCCAGGGTGCAGGTGTATGCGAACAGGTTGAGCACCCGCTGGCCCTCCGCCTCCGCGCGCACCCGCCGGCGTCCGGCCCGAAAGTCGAGGAAGAGCCAGGGGTCGAGGCCGCGGTGGCGCGCCTCGAAGGCGAAGCGCAGGCCGTGCTCGTGCACGACGTGGGGGGCGAGGGCCGCCGGCGTGGGCGTGGGGGTGCCGACGCGCTCTTTGGCCCGGTGGTTCCAGACCACGTGGGCGACCCCGGGGAGGTCGGCGGCGAGGGCGTCGAGGGTGTCGAGGTCGGTGGAGTCGAGGGGCTCGCGGAAGGTCTGGGCGAGCAGCACTGGGCCGTACTGGTCGATGGTCAGGCCGGCGCGGCCCTCGACGGCCCCGTGGAAGATGCGCCAGGCGTCCGTGGGGGCGTCGGGCTGGTCGAGGGAGGCCCGCCACTCGGCGCGGGCGGCGCGGGCGGCAGAGACCAGGTCGGAGAGACGGGAGGAGAGAGGGGAGGAGGTCGGCGGTGCAGAGTCGGTCATGCGGGCGGGTAACGCTCGCTGTCAGTCGGTGTCGCTGTGGGCGGCCGCCCAGGCGCGACCGTGGGGCCCGCGGGCCACCCACCCGAAGTCGCCACCCAGGTGCTCCACCGACGGGCCCGCGCTCTCGAAGGACCAGACCTGCCAGCCGCCGGTGGCCGCCGCGATGGCGTCGAGGTCGCCCGGGGCCGCGGAGCAGTCCGTGAGCTGGCCCAGGCTCGACCACGCGAGCGGGCGGGCGCGCGCCACGCACCGGCCGGTGCCGTAGGCGCCTGCGACCAGTCCGCGCGCGATCCACTGCCGCAGCAGCGCCCGGGGTGAGGCCGGCACCGCCTGTCGGCCGCCCAGGGAGAGGTGCTCTGGGGGCCACGGCCACGCCGCGAGGTGAGAGAGGTCGCCGGACGACGCGTGGCCTGCGAAGCACCAGGTGGAGCCGTTCGGGTAGAGCCGCCGGTCTTGGAAGGGGCCCGTGGGCGCGGCTTCGGGTGGCCCCACCGGGTCCCAGTCGTCGTCGAGGCCCCAGACCCGCGTGACCGTCACCCGCTCGGGCGCCGGACCCAGGGCGGGGCCCCCAGCGGGCCAGGGGTCGGGCGCGCCATAGAGGTTGCCGAACACATCGAAGCGGTCGTGGGGGGGCGGCACCAGGCCGCGCTCCCAGGGGTGCGCGGTCAGCGGGAGGCCGGGCTCGGTCCACCAGCCCACCAGCGCCGGGTGGGTGACGGCCCCATCGCGCAGCACGCGCTCCTGGATGGCCGCGCGCAGCATGGCCGTGGCCGACGGCGCGGCGTCGAGGGGTCCGTCGAGGGGGGCCGCGAGATCGACGAGCTGGGCGAGGGCGCTCTCGTCGCACCGCATCCCCAGGATGGCGCCCCAGTCTTCCGGGCCGCCGAAGCCGGGCGGCGCGCGGTGGGCCTCGGCGAGCACCCGGCGCGCCCCCTCCACGCCCGCGTGCATCCGCCCGAGCCACACCATGCGGCGGTAGACCTGCACGGCGGGGCGCTCCAGCGCCGTCAGCAGGGTCTGCAGGCGCCCCAGGTCGCCCGCTCGGATGGCGGCGGTGATGGCGGCGTGGATGCCCTGCCAGCGTGGATCGGGTCCAGGTTGGATGGTGCGCAGCGCGGCGCGCAGCTGGCGGTCGGTGAGCGCCTTTACGCGCAAGCCCGCGCTGCCGAGGCCACCTGCGACCGGTAGCCCCCGCCGAACAGGATGAGGTGCACCAGCAGGTAGGGGAGCTGGTAGAGCGGGCGCCGCGCGCGCCACCCGGGCTGCAGCGGGGTGGCCTCGGCGTAGGCGTCGAAGACCCGATCGGAGAAGCCTCCGAACAGGGCCATCATGGCCAGGTCGACCTCGCGGTGGCCCCCGAAGGCCGCCGGGTCGTAGATCCAGGGTCGACCCGCCCGGTCGAACATCGCGTTGCCCGACCATAGGTCGCCGTGCAGCCGCGCGGGAGGCTCGGGGTCGCCCACCTGCTGGTCGACGCGGTCGATCACGCGGTCAAGCGTGGCTCGCAGGGGGGGCCCGAGGAGCCCCGCTTCGGTCGCCCTGCGGGCCAGGGGCCGCAGGCGGCGCTCGCGGAAGAAGTCGGCCCAGGTGTGCTGGGTCCCGGGCTCGTTGGCCTGCGGCAGGGTGCCCAAGAAGTTGTCGTGATCGAGGCCCCAGCCCGGCGCGCCCGCGGCGTGCAGGGCCGCGAGGCCCCGCCCCAGGGCCGCGTCGCCGGCGGGGCCGGGGTGGTCGCCCCGGTCGATGGCCTGCATCAGGATGAACCCGCCGCCCTGGTCTGCGCGGGTGTGGGCCTCGACCGCGGGCACCCGAAGGGCGCCGGCTTCGGCCAGCCAGGCCAGCCCGCGCGCCTCGGCCGCGAAGAAGCCCACCGGCGCGTTCGGCAGCCGATTTATGAACCGGCGGCTGCCGTCGGCCAGGTGCAGCAGGCCGGCGTCGGCCACCATGCCGCCGCTGACCGGCTCCTCCCGGACGATGGGCGCCGGCAGGGTCTCATGG
>JBDQIL010000716.1:0-3406 GCA_040264415.1 Myxococcota bacterium | reverse complement strand
GGGCCTCGACCCGCAGCCAGTCGAGGCGGTCGCGCGCCGTGACCCGCGCCTCGCCCAGCGGTCCGGGCAGCACCTCGGTGCCGGCGTCGGTGTGACGGTCGTAGCCGAGCAGGCGCATGGGCTCGGCTGCGGTGACCTCGACCTGGGCCAGCTCGAGGGCCGACAGCGCGCCCTCCCAGCGCCCCACGCGGTTCGCCTCGATGGGCTGCCCGGTGCGCGCCCAGGACTCGGACAGGCTGGCCGACCGCTGCGCCGCCGGGCGCCGGTGAAAGGCGAGCATGGCGGGGTCGGGCTCCTCCCCCAAGAACCCACAGATGCGCGCCACCGTGGCCTCGGGCTCGCCCACCAGCGCCTCGTAGTGCACCCGCAGGACGTGCTCGGGCCAGTCGCGCTCGAGGCGGGCTCCTTCGGCCTGCTGGCGGGCCCACAGCGTGGCCGTACGCAGCGGGTGGAAGGGCGAGAACACCGACTCGCGCGATGACACGGCCACGTCGCGGGGATCGCGCACGAGCCAGAGGAAGCGCGCCGCTGGGTAGGCCTTCAGCACGCGCCCGGCGTGGTGCACCATGAAGGTGCTCTTGTTGCCCCAGCGTGGCTTGCCGGCGTGCTCGCGCGCCGCCTCGTAGAGGCCGGCCATCACGCCGAAGAGGTCGCGGGTGGGCGCCCGCGCCACCACCGAGTCGACCGACGGGATGTGGTCCCATCGGTGGATGTGGCCCTCGACGAGGCGCAACACGTCGGCGGTCAGGCGGCGCAGGGCCGGTTCGCGGGACAGGTCGCCGTAGCGGGCCTCGAGCGGCCCGAAGAAGTGCATGACGTGCGGCGGGTGCGGCACGAAGAGCCGCGGGTGCGCGTCGAGCACGAGGCGGAGCAGGTTCGATCCGGACCGCTCGGTGCCGACGATGAAGAGGGGGGTGTCCATCGCATCGGCCCTATCGCGTCGACCCGCGCGGGCGGAGCCCTGCGGTAGGCTGGAGGCGTGCCCGTGGGACGGGGCGCGGCGGAGGCGAGATGAGGACCGCAGACGGGCTGGCCTTGGTGGGTGTGACGATCGCGGTGGGGCTGGTCGCCTACGGCGTGTGGCTGCTGCCGGGCGATCCGGCCGGCGATCCGGCGGGCGGTGTGGCGCCCCCGCCGGTGGCCGGAGGCGCGCCGGGCCCCGACGGGCCGCAGGGGGTCGCGCCCGGCTCCGGCACCTTCACCAACCCGGCCCCCCCCGCGTCGTCCGAGGCCAGCGGCGACGCGCGCTGTCCAGGCTGCGACGTGGTGGTCATCACGCTGTGCTCGATGCGGCGCGACCACCTCGGCGCCTACGACGGCATCACGGGGCTCACCCCCACCCTCGACGCGTTGGCGGCGGAGTCCACCCGCTTCGACAACGCCTGGTCGGCCTCGAACTTCACCCTGGCGGGGCTCACCGCCCTGCTCACCGGTCGCTTCGGCAGCACCACCGGCGTGACGGGCTGGGACAAGGGGCTGGTGGCCGACGTGCCCACGCTGCCCGAGATCCTCGGCTACTACGGCTACCGCACGGGGGCCTTCACCATCGACGCGCCCAGCGGCTTTCGGCCCGACTATGGGCTCGATCGCGGCTTCCAGCAGATGACCATCATCCCGCCGCCGCGCGACACCCCCGACGGCCGCCTGGGGCCAGGCGAGCCGGGGCCGGGCGGGCTGTCCGCGGCCCCGGCCGCCGCTTGGGTGGCCGAGCAGCCCACCGATCGGCCGGTGTTCGTGATGTTCCACTCGCGCACGGCGCACTTCCCCTTCGTGCTCGACCCCGAGGCCACCGACCCCACGGGCGTCACCGAGGCCCTGTACCGGGCCGGCACGGGCCAGGCGGCGGCGGGGGCGGCCATGCCGGGCACCGCGGGCGGCACGGCCCAGAAGGGCGTGGTGGAGATGGGGCGCGACCCGCTCCAAGAGCTCACCATGTCGCACGGAGAGGCGGGCATCGCGGTGTGGAAGGCCGAGTACGCCAAGGCGGTGGCGCGCACCGACGTCGACGTCGAGGTGCTGCTCGACGCGGTGAAGGCCCGCGGCAACTGGGACCGCACGGTGGTGCTCGTGGTGGCCGACCACGGCGAGTCGCTGGGCGACCAGGGGGAGATCCTCCACGGCGACGCCTACTGGGACAGCGTCACGCACATCCCGCTGCTGTTGCGGGTGCCGGGCATCGCGCCGGGCGCCGACGGCGGCCTGGTCAGTCAGGTAGACATCGCCCCCACGCTCCTCGATCTGGTGGGCGCGGTCGAGCCCGCCGACATCGACGGGGCGTCGATGGTCCCGCTGCTCACCGGCGAGGCCGAGCGCATCCGCGAGATGACCCTCATCGAGGGCGGCGTCACGCTGGCGGCGAGCGCTACCCCCCGCGGCGCCGTCATCGCGCCTCCGTGGGCGCTGCTCCGCCAGGACCGGGGCTGTGGGGGACAAGAGGGCCCGCGCCAGCCCGGCGAGCCGGCCGAGTGCCTCTACGATCTCTCCGCCGACCCGGGGCAGACGCAGAACGTCCTCCGCCAGAACCCGGCTGTGAGAGCGCGCCTCGTGACGGCCTGGGACGAGTTTCGGGCGGCGCGGGCCACCGAGGGCCAGCGCCTCGACCTCGATCCCGCTCAGGTCGAAGCGCTCCAGCGCACCGGCTACGACTTTCGGGTGGAAGCCGACCAATGAGCCGCCGGGGCCGCCGCGCCCGCCGCCACGCCCGCCGCGCGCGGGCGCGCTGGCTGGCGCCCCTGATGGCCATCGTGGGCGCCGTCGTGGCCTCGCTGGGGGCCCCGCGCATCCTCGACACCCTCGCGACCCCCGGCGCGGTGGATGAGTCCGACTGGATCCTCCTCGTCCCGGGCCTCGACGAGCACGTGCAGACGCCGAAGCTCGGTCGGGGCAGCCGGGTGGGCATGGACGCCCTCTCGCTGGTGCCCCACAGCTTCGGGCGCTCCGACCGCCTGCTGCCTCGCGACCCCCGCCCCATCGCGCGGCTCGAGATCGAGCTGCGCCCCGACAGCGCGGCCCTCGGGGTCAACCTCGCGCCCGGGCAGGGCTCACAGGGCGGGATCACCACGCTGATGCTCGAGCCCGACGGCTGGCTCGACCCGTCGCGCAGCGGGGTGGCGGTCGCGCCGGGCTCGGTGGCGGTGCTGCTCCACGCGGACGGGGTGGCCTCAGCCCTGGTGGGCGACAGCCGCACGCCGCTGGTGCGCCAGCCCGCGGGCTCCATCGAGCTGTTCGCGGTGGACGGGCCGGTCCACGTGCGCTCGGTGCGCGCCTACGACGCCCAGGGGGCTGCCATCGTGGACTCCGACTGGACCACCCGCGCGCCGTCAGCCAGGCGGCGTGGGGCAGGGCGAGCACCAGCCACGGGAGCAGCAGCAGGGGCAGCGTGGAGAGCAGGCCCCCCGCGACCGTG
>JBDQIL010000715.1:0-3410 GCA_040264415.1 Myxococcota bacterium | reverse complement strand
GCGTCGTAGAGGTGGGCTGCCAATACGGCGTGCACCGACTGGACGGACGGGTGCTCGGCGGACCGCGCGATGGTCGCGTGGGCGTCGCCCAGGTCGTCGCGCTGGCCCAAGCGAGAGAGCGTGCGTTCGAGCCCGCTGGCGGCCTCGAGATCGTCTGGCGCCGCGGCCAGCGCAGCCCGCCAGGCCTCGAGCGCGGCCGCGGCGTCCTCCTGCCAGGTCTCCCGAAGTCGGGCGACCTCTCCCGGCGTGCCCGGGTCTTCGACCGCCAGGGCGCGGATGGCGTCCTCCCAGTAGCCGAAGGACTCGGCCAGGCGGGCGAGGGCCCGGCTCGGACGCACCTCGGACGTCGCGGGCGGCGTCATCGTCGAGGTGCGTGGCGACCCGCTTGTAGACCTCGATGAGCGCCGACTGGTCGTTGTGCTGCAGCGCCTGCACCTCGAGCATGCGGAGCGCGCCGCGGTGGCCGGGGTCCTGCTCGAGGATTCGGTGAATCACGCCGGTCGCGTCGGCGCCCTCGCCCCGCTGAGCGGCCTGGGCCGCGGCGATCATGCGCCAGTGGCGGCGATCCATGTCCTGGGTCGCGGAAGCCTCTTGCAGGTGGAGCTGGTAGGCAGCCGCCCAGTCGTTCCCGCGCAGAGCGAGCCCGCGGAACAGGCCCAGCGCCGGCAGGAAGCCGGGCGACAACTCGAGGCACATCCGCAGCTGCAGGATGGCCGCTTCGTGATCTCTCACGCGGTCGGCGTACACCCGGGCGGCCCGGTAGCGCAGGCTCACGACCTCGTTGGAGTCTGCGCAAGCGTCGGCCGCGGCTGCCAGCAGCTGGGCGAGGGCCGCCCAGTCACCGCCGCCAGACAGCAGCCGCGCCAGCGCGTCGAGGCTCGGCGGGAAGTCAGCGACCGCGTCGAGGGCCCGGCGGTAGAGGTCGGCGGCCCGGTCGGGCTGGCTCAGGCGGTGCTCGTAGGTCGAGCCGGCCCGGTGCAGCGCGAGGGCCACGGTGGGGGGATCTTCGCTGAGCAGCGCGCGCTGCTCGTAGATGGCTGCGAGCTCGGCCCAGGCGCCCGTGGCGGTGTAGACCCGCACCAGCGCCTCGAGGGCGGGCAGGTACGACGGCGCCGTGTCGAGGATGCGCTCGAACCACACCCGCGCCTGCGCCGGGTCTTCGATGGGGCCCTCGCAGATCTCGCCCATCCGGTAGAGGGTTGTGACCATGAGGTTGGGGTCGTCGAGGGTGTCGAGGCGCCTCTCGAGGAAGGTCAGGAGCTCGGCGTGGCGACCAGCCTCGTCGAGGAGTTGGGCCACCGCCTCGACCGCCGGTCCGGCGGCCGGATCTGCCTCGACCACGCGCCCGAGGGTCGCCAGGGCGGCGTCAGAGTCGCCCATCTCACCCTGCTGCAGCAGCGCGAGCCGGTAGAGGGGCAGGGCGCTGTCGGGAGCCGACAAGGTGTCCGCCTCGGCCTCGAGGGACGCCGCGAGCCCGGAGATGTCACCTTGGCCGGCGAGCCAGGACTGGTGGACGTGACGGAGCTCGATGCCGGCGCCCTCGTCGATGGCGGCCTTGAACAGCGCGCCGACCACGGCGGGCTCTGCGCCCGAGGCGGCCACCATCCGCGCGGCGCGCGCGCGGTAGAAGGCGCCGTCGGCGCCGCCGAGGCGGTCGGCCTCATCGGTGTAGAGGCCCACCAGCTCGTCGTGCAGGCCGTGGGTCGTCAAGCCCTGCTCGAGGGCGAGGAAGGCCGGCGTCGAGGTGTGGTCGGCGCCCCGCGCAGCGCGCCAGGCGTCGAGCGCCGCGGGCGCGTCATCGAGCTGGTCAGCGAGGATTCGCCCGCGCTCGACCTGCAACCGGGCGGCCTCTCCGCCCCAGGCCAGCCCGGCCATCCGTTCGAGCGTGTCGACCAGCTCTCCCCACTCACCGCTGCGGAAGCGCAGCTCGCGGAGCAGGCGCAGGGCGAACCAGTCGTCGCCGTTCAGCTCGAGCGCGCTCTCGAGGACCGAGACCGCCTCGGCCGGACGACGCAGCGTGTTGCGTTCGACCAGCGCCACGTCGTGCAGCGCCTCGGACTCTGCGGGGCCTGCCCCGAGCTGGGCGCGGCGCTCGAGGAGCGTCCGCATCTGCTCGAAGTCTCCGCGGCTGGCTGCGGCGTCGGCGTAGGACCGGAGCAGCCCCGGGGCCTCGGCGCCGGACTGCAGGGCCTGAGCAAAGAGCCCTTCGGCGGCCTCCCACTCGCCCATGTGGCGGAAGCGGATGTGACCGGCGGCGGCGAGCAGCGCGCCCCGCTGGGTGGGATCGTCAGAGACGGACGCCTCACGTTCGAGGGCGGTCGCCGCCTCGGCCCACCGCTCGGCGTCACCGGCAGCCGCCTCGTAGCGGGTGCGCAGCGGCGCCTCGGCGCCCGCGAGCGGCGCAGGCTCGGCCAGCGCGGGGGCGCGCGGGGGCGTCGGCGGCGCTTCGCCGGTCGGCGCGTCGAGCATCGCGGCGTCGCCGTGCTCCTCCGTGGCGTCATCGCTCACCGCCGCGGCGACGAAGGGAGCCCCTTCGCCCTCAGACGGCACGTCGTAGCCGTAGTCCATCACCATGGACTCAAGCTCGGGGCCGCCCCGCGGTACGGCGGGGGTGATCTCGATGTCGTCGCCCGCGCTCCGGGTGAGCACCTCACCCAGCATCTGGTGCTCGACGTCTTCCTCGTCAGCGTCGTCGGCTCCTCCGACTGCGATGGCGCCGATCGAGTCCGCCTCGTCATCAGCGCTGTCGTCGAAGCCATCACCGCCCGCGCCGAAGAAGGCCGCTTCGGCGTCTGAGTCGCCCGTGGGGCCGTCACCGACCCCAGGCACGAGCGTGCGGGTGCTGTGGAGCGCGGAGCGAGGCGCCTCCTCGGTCTCAGCGACCTCGAGGCCACCCGCGTCGGGGGCGGGCGTCTCGGGCTCAAAGGGGAGCGCGTCGCCCGGGCCGTCGGCGACGGTGGCGTCGTCGTCGATCGAGGACGACGCGGCAGGCTCATCAACCGGCGCGTCGGCGTCCTCGCCGTCGTCTTCTTCGTCGGTGTACCCGCCGGCCGGCATGATGATGGTCGGGGCTGAGAAGATGGCGGTGTCTGCGGGCCGGGCCGGCGCGGGCGCTGGGGCCGGCGCTGGGGCCGGCGCGGGCGCGGTCGGCGGGGGCGCCATCCGGAAGAAGTCGGCCACCGGGTCGGGCCGATCCGTCGTCACCGGCTGCTCGGACGCGGCTGGCGCGGACGGCGGCGACGGGAGATCGAACGTGACGGCTCCGTGATCGACGGCGGGCCCTGCGGCGTCGGCCACTGCGGCGTCGGCCACTGCAGCGTCGGCCACTGCAGCGTCGGCCACTGCAGCGTCGGCCACTGCAGCGTCGGCCACTGCAGCGTCGGCCACTGCAGCGTCGGCCACTGCAGCGT
>JBDQIL010000714.1:0-3414 GCA_040264415.1 Myxococcota bacterium | reverse complement strand
GCCCCCGCCGCCGCCCCCGCCCAGGTGGTCGAGATGGTGAAGAACTTCCAGCGGGTCTTCTTCGACCTCGACGCCTCCGAGCTCGACGCCTCCAGCAAGGCCGCCCTCGACGCCAACATCCGCATCATGACCGAGCACCCCGACATCAAGGTCGAGCTGCAGGGCCACGCCGACGAGCGCGGCACCACCGACTACAACCTGGCCCTGGGCCAGCGCCGGGCCCAGGCCGTCCGCCGCTACATGACCACCAACGGCGTGGGCACGCCCCGCCTCAAGGTGGTGAGCTACGGCGAAGAGCGCCCGCTTCGGCAGGGCTCCAACGAGAGCGCCTGGTCGAAGAACCGCCGGGCCGAGTTCGTCATCACCTGGGGCGACAGCGAGGCTGTCGAAGGCACCGTGCAGTAGCCGCTCCTCGACGAACAAAGGCGCCCCGCCTCGGCATCGACCGAGGCGGGGCGCCCGTCTCTTCGCTGTCGGCGCTCACGCGTTCTGGAACAGCATCTCGCGGTACTTCGGCAGGGGCCACCGTTCGTCGGACACCCGCGTCTCCACCTGGTCGGCGGCGTCGCGGAGGGCGTGCAGACACGGCAGGACCTTCTCGGCGGTGGCCTGGGCCTGGGCCATGCCATGGAGCGTGGACACGTCGGCCACCGCGGCGTCGAGCGCGGCCCGCGCGGTGCGCAGGGCCTCGATGTCAGCCGACACCACCTTGAGCACCTGCAGGTCCATCTCGGTGACCAGCTCGGGCGCGGCCGCTCGGACTGCGCCGATGTCTGCGGCCAGCGCCGACCGCTCGGCGATGGCGGCGGGCAGCACGCTCTGACCCACGAGGCTGCCCAGCAGATCGGCCTCGATCTGCACCGCCAACACGTACTGCTCCACCTGCACGTTGAACCGGCTCTCGAGCTCACGCTCGCTGAGCACCTTGTGATCGGAGAACAGCGCCTTGACGGAGTCCTCCTGCAGCTGCATGAGGGCCTCGGGCGTGCTGCGCAGGTTGGCCAGCCCGCGGCGGGCGGCCTCGGCCACCCACTCGTCGCTGTAGTTGTTGCCCTCGAAGCACACGTCGCGGGTCTCGGTCAGGACCTCCTTGACGGCCTCGATGATGGACGCCTCGCCGCTCCAGTTGGCCTCGATGCGCGAGTTGAGGTCGGCGAGGCCGTCGGCCACAACCAGGTTCACGCAGGTGAGCGGCCAAGAGACGGACTGGTTCGACCCCACCGCCCGGAACTCGAACTTGTTGCCGGTGAAGGCGAACGGGCTGGTGCGGTTGCGGTCGGTCTGATCGCGGTCGAGGTCGGGGAGCCCGGCCAGGTCGAGCTCGATGGTGCCCGCGCCGGGGTCGCCAGTGGGGTCTTCGCCGCGCGCGAGCTTCTCGCAGATGGCGGTGAGCTGCTCACCCAGGAAGACGCTGATGATGGCCGGCGGGGCCTCGTTGGCGCCCAGGCGGTAGTCGTTGCCGTAGGAGGCCACGGAGGCCCGCAGCAGCCCGCCGTGCTTCTTGACGCCGAGCAGCGTGCCCGCCAAGAAGGCGAGGAAGCGCAGGTTCCCACTGGGGTTCTTGCCCGGGTTGAGCAGGTTGCTGCCGCCGTCGGTGGCGAGCGACCAGTTGAGGTGCTTGCCGGAGCCGTTGACGCCCGCGAAGGGCTTCTCGTGGAGCAGCGCCATGAAGCCATGCTGCTCGGCCACCTTCTTGAGCACCTCCATCAAGATCTGGTTGTGGTCGGCGGCGATGTTGGCCTGGCTGTACAGGACCGCGATCTCGAACTGGCTGGGGGCGACCTCGGTGTGGCGGGTCTTGGCCGGCACGCCCAGCTCGTAGAGCTCGGCCTCGAGGTGGTTCATGAAGGCCATCACCCGGCTGGGGATGGCGCCGAAGTAGTGGTCGTCGAGCGACTGGCCCTTGGGCGCCGGGGCGCCCTGGACCGTGCGGCCAGCGATCTTCAGGTCGGGTCGGAAGGCGGTGTAGGCCTGGTCGACCAGGAAGTACTCCTGCTCGGCGCCCGCGCTCGCCGTCACCCGACGCACATCGGTGTCGCCGAGCAGCCCGCAGAGGCGGACCGCCTGGCGGCCCAGGGCCTGCATCGAGCGCAGCACCGGCGCCTTCTTGTCCATGGCCTCGCCGTTGTAGGTGACGAAGATGGACGGGATGCAGAGCGTGGCGCCGTTGGTGCGCTCCATGATGAACATGGGCGAGGTGGGGTCCCACGCCGTGTAGCCCCGGGCCTCGAAGGTGGACCGCATGCCCCCGGACGGGAAGGAGCTGGCGTCGGGCTCGGACTGGATGAGCTGGGCGCCCGTGAACGACGCCACGGGGCGGCCGTCTTCGAAGTCGATGAAGCCGTCGTGCTTCTCTGCGGTCACGCCCGTCATCGGCTGGAACCAGTGACAGAAGTGCGAGACGCCATGGGAAAGGGCCCAGTCCCTGACGCCCTGCGCGATCTGGTTGGCCAGCTCGGGGCTCAGGCGCTCGCCACGGTCGATGACCTCGTGGAAGCGGCGGAACTGCTCGCCGGTGAGGTGCTTGCGCATCTGGTCGGCGCCGAAGGTGCGGCGACCGAAGACCTCTTCGACACGGAGGAGGTTTCCGTCGGTGTCGTGCGAGCGCCGGATCGCGAGCGGCGGGCGCTCGACGGCGGTTCGGACAGCGAGGTGGCGCGGATTGGAACTCATGGGGTCTCCATGGTGATGGGTTCTCAGGGCCGAGCGCGGCGCGGCCCCCTAATCGGCAGCCCCAAAGACAGAAAACTCTTTCGCGTCAGTGCGAAATTATTCGCGCAGGACCACGGCGCTGTATTGATCATCGGCGGGGCGCCCGCCGGCCGATCGGCAGGCGCGGCCCGTCGCGGCGAGGTGCTCGAGCAGGCGCCAGGCGAGGCGCGGGTCGAGATTGGCGACGGTGGCGATGTCGTGGGCGAATGCCGGCGCTGCGGGCAGGGCGGCGACGACCCGGTCGAGGGCGTCGAGGGTGGCCCGCGCGGCCCGCTTGCCGGCCTCGACACCGGGCTGGTGGTACGCGTTGATGTCGACCAGCTCGGCATAGATCCCCACCGCGCGCTCAAAGAGCGCGATGAGGGCGCCCAGCGACCGCGCAGACGCGTCTGGAAGGCGGATCGAGAGCGACGGACGCCCACCCTCCGCCAACGCCGTGGCCGTGCCCACGCGGAAGCCCAAGAGGTGGTCGGCCGCGTCGTAGCCGCCGTCGGCCGGGCTCCGCGCCCCGGGGGCCGTGGCCTCGACGAAGTGCACGAAGGCGTCGTCGCGGCCGTCGCGGACCTGCTGGATGAAGGCGTGCTGATCGGTGGAGCCGCGGTTGCCGTAGACCGTGAGGCCTTGCTCGACCACGCGCCCGTGTCGGTCGAGGCGCTTGCCGAGGCTCTCCATGATGAGCTGCTGGAGGTAGCGCCCCAACAG
>JBDQIL010000713.1:0-3416 GCA_040264415.1 Myxococcota bacterium | reverse complement strand
GCGTGGGGTCGTTCTGGGCGGTTCAACCGGCCCGCTGCAGGTCTCGGCTGGGCGCCGCGCCGAACCGCCGGGCGTACTCGCGGCTGAACTGCGAGGGGCTCTCGTAGCCGACGTCGAAGGCCGCGGTGGAGACGGAGTGCTCCCCCCGGGCGAGCAGGCGGCGGGCCTCGGTCAGCCGGAGGTCCTTCTGGTACTGCAGCGGCGTGGTCGAGGTGACCGCCTTGAAGTGCCGGTAGAAGGAGGAGGGGCTCATGCCGACCGACTGGGCCAGGGTGTTGACCTCGAGGCGCTCGCGATAGCGCGTGCGCAAGGTCTGGATCGCCTCGGCCACCTGTCGGGCGTGGCTGCTTCCGGCGAGCAGGTGGCGCAGCATGCCGCTGTTCTCACCGCGCAGCAGTCGCAGGCAGAGCTCTCGACGCACCATCGGGCGCAGCACCCGTGCCTCGACGGGGTCGTCGACGAGGTCGAGGTAGCGACCGAAGACGTCGAGCAGCGCTGGCTTCGCGGTGGCGACCGCGTAGGACGCCGCCGCCGGCGCGGGGGGCAGGGCGTCAGCCACTTGGGCGTGCACCTCGGCGAGCTCGGCCAGGTCGAGGGTGCAGACCAGCGCGAGGTAGGGGCGGTCGGGGCTGGCGACCCGGATGCGCGCGGTGACGGGGAGGTGGTGGCTGACCACGACGACGCGCCCCTCGTCGAGCAGCACCGTGCGGGCGCCGAGGGTGGTCTCCTTGGACCCCTGGAGGATCAGGCAGACGAGCGGCTGGTAGAAGCTCACCTCGAGGCCGCGGGGCGCTGTCGCGGCGGCGACACCCAGGCCTGGCTCCAGCCGGGTGTACCGGGCGGAACCGTACGGGCGCACCCGCTGGGCGAGGGATTGGAGGCTCATCGCGAACCTTGGGCTCGGTGGACCCGGTCAGCCTGCCCGCTCCGGCGCCCACCCGGGGCCGCCGCGGAGGATCGGGCACATCCTACCGAGGATCGGGCAAGGACGCCCGCAGGGTGGTGGGTACGGTAGAGCACCAACCACGGAGCAGCCATGACCATCCCCACCCTCCACCTCGACACCGTGCTCCAGCAGCACACCCGCGACATGACCGGTCGCACCGTCGCCGTCACTGGCACCACCAGCGGCACCGGCTACGTCTGCGCCCGCGAGCTGGGTCGCCTGGGCGCCCGGGTCTTCCTGCTCAACCGCCAGAGCCCGCGCTCGGACGCCGCCCTCGAGCGCCTGCAGGCCGAGGTTCCTCAGGGCCGCTTCGAGCTGGTCGTCTGCGACCTGCAAGACTTCGCCAGCGTGCGACGGGCTGCCGCCACGATCCGCGAGCGCACCGACCGCCTCGACGTGCTGTGCAACAACGCCGGCGTGATGGCGCTGCCCGACCGGGCGACCGCAGACGGCTACGACGTGCAGATGCAGACCAACTGTCTGTCGCACTTCCTGTTGACGGCAGAGCTGTGGCCGCTGCTGCTCCGCAGCGACGACGCCCGCGTGGTCAACCACAGCTCCCAGGCGCGGCTCGGCCCGCCCCTGGAGGCCCGCTACCTCGGCCGCAACGGCGGCGACCTGGGCGGCGACGGCACCCCTGAGCAGAGCGCGTCCTTCGACGGGCCCCGGTGGGCCCGGTACCACCAGACCAAGCTGGGCAACGCCACCTTCACCTACGAGCTGCAGCGCCGCCTCGACGCCGCGGGCATCGCCCACGTCAAGGCGCTGCTCGCCCACCCCGGTCTCGCCGCGACCGGCCTTCAGGTGACCACCGCCGCCACCGGCGGCATGGCGCACGACAGCCCGCTCATGGCCAACGCCCAGTCCGCCGAGGACGGCGCGCTGGGGATCCTGCGGGGCTGCGCCGACCCCGAGGCGCGGGGCGGCGACTTCTTCGGACCGGAGGGCTGGACGGGCTTCCCACAGCGCCTCACCCCCGAGCCGCTGCTCCTCGACCCGCACAACCGACAGGTTCACTGGGCGGGCTGCGAGGCGGCGGTCGGGGCCTTCCCCCTCGGCTGAAGCGCGGCGCGAGGGCCGGGGGGTCCGAGAGGGCCGCGCCCATGCGCTCTGGTCGAACAACCCGTTTGGTAGAATCGAACAGCGTTCTCAGGGATGCGCGGGCGCTGGATCCGGGTAGGTCCAACCGAACGCAGCTCCCCTCGAACGCCATGCGGTCCCCCCCTCGAGCCTCCCTCGTCCTGCTCGCCGTCGCGACGTCGGCGTGCGAACCCGAGACCGCGGTGCGCCCGCTGGCCAGCGGTGATGCGGGCGCGCCCGCGCTGGACGCCTCCGACTCGGGCGCGCCGCCTCATCCAGGGTGCGCGCTGGCCGACGTGCGCCCGCGATCGATCCCGGTCGACGTCGCGGTCGCGGTGACCTGGACCTGGGCGTGCGAGGGGTCGATCGAGGCCGGTGGCGCCTGGACGCTGCCGCTCCCGGACGGCGCCGTGCCGGCCGACGGCGTCGTCGACGCCGACGGCCAGCTGACGCTCACCGCCACCCTGCCCGCTGATGCGCTGGGGGTGGGCCGGTTCGTGCTTGAGGCCCCCCTCCAAGACGGCGTCGCAGAGGAGGCGCTGGTGCCCGTGGTGCGCCGGCACGCGCCTGCAGACGACGTGGTGGCGGCCCTGGTCGGCGCGGGGTGGACCGCCTGGGCGGGCGCGCCCGCCGAGGCCCGGTCGTTCTTCCTGGGCGACCCCGACGGCGGCGGCGCCCTCGACCTCCTGAGCTACGCGGTGCTGTCCAACGGCGACGTCGTGCAGCAGGCGCAGCAGGCCGACGGCGCGGGCACCTTTCGGGAGCGGCGGGGCCTCGCGCACGTCGAGGCGGGGGGCTTCACCTCGGCCGAGGCCCTCTGGATCGCCGGCGAAGGCGGCGCGGTGGTGTCGGTGATCGGCGCCACCGAGCCCGGCGAGGTGGCCCACGTGCGAAAGTCCACCTTCGTCAGTCGGGACTGGACGGAGACCGTGCTGCGCGTCAACCACGGCTTCATGGGCGCCCGCGTGCCCGACCTGCTGCTGGCCGTCGAGCCTGAGTGGGTGGCGCCGGGCGAGCTCTTGATGAACTTGATGGGCGTGGTGGACCGGGGCGCGGGCCCCGTGGGGCTGTACTGCGAGGGCACGGTCTGCTGGGAGTGGACCCGCATCGGGCCGGTCACCCCTGACGCCGTCGTAGCGGGGACGGGCTTTCTGGGCGCCTTCTCGGAGGGCGAGCTGCAGGGCCTGCAGCCCGCGGACGGCCACCCACGGTACTGGGCGGTCGACGCCCGCGCGCCCGGCGACGGCATCGTCGTTCAGACCATCGACTACGACTACCACACCGAGCAGTGGGCGGTCGTTCGGTCGGCGCTGTTGCCCGATCCCGGCTTTCCGGTGCAGGCGGTCGCGGGCGCGGGCGGGGTGCTGGGGGACGCCGGGGCCCTCGACCT